>CALISX010000113.1 GCA_938041725.1 uncultured Lachnoanaerobaculum sp. | reverse complement strand
TATGCCCTGATGGGCAATCCCAGGTATGTGATTGAGGAGGGAGAGATCTATTTTGAAGGAAAGGATATTTCGGAGGACTCTGCAGACAAAAGGGC
Organism: uncultured Lachnoanaerobaculum sp.; assembly: GCA_938041725.1. Taxonomy (GTDB): domain Bacteria; phylum Bacillota; class Clostridia; order Lachnospirales; family Lachnospiraceae; genus Lachnoanaerobaculum. The sequence continues at coordinate 9,182 of CALISX010000113.1, read as the reverse complement.
CAAAGCAGGGATGTATCTCTCCTTTCAAAATCCTTTGGAGGTTCCGGGGCTTGCCATGAAAAGCTTCATTCGAAATGCCATGGAGGCGGTGAGCAAAAAGCGGGTGCGTCTGCCCCAGTTCCGTAAGGATCTGGAAAAGAATTTGGAGATTTTAAACATGGATCCCTCCTATGCCGACAGGGCCTTAAATGTGGGATTTTCCGGCGGTGAAAAGAAAAAGGCAGAGATTTTGCAGCTTTTGATGCTGGCTCCCAAATTTGCGATTTTGGATGAAACGGATTCAGGGCTGGATGTGGATGCGGTGCGTACGGTGTCTGAGGGAATTAAGGCGTACCAAAAGAATCAATCCGGTTCTTTGCTCATCATTACCCACAGCACCAGGATTTTAGACGCCCTGCAGGTGGATTACACCCACATCATGGTGGATGGCAGGCTGGTGAAAACCGGAGATGCTTCCTTGGTGGAGGAAATCAACCGCAACGGCTTTGAGAAGTATATTGAGGAGAGCAGAGCATGAGGGAAGTAAAAGAAAAAACCTATGTGGAGGATATTAACCGCAGTATATATGATTTTAGAAATGAAGACAGGGATGCCTTTAAGCTAGCGGCTGGTCTGACTCCGGAGCTGGTATCCCAGATTTCCAAGGAAAAGCATGATCCCGCCTGGATGCAGAATTTTCGTCTGCAGTCTTTACAGATTTACAATCAAATGGAGGTGCCGGATTGGGGGCCCTCCATTGAAGGACTGGATATGGACAATATTGTTACCTATGTCCGTCCCAATACCAGTATGAAGGGAAAGTGGTCAGAGGTGCCGGAGGAGATTAAGGATACCTTTGAAAAGCTGGGCATTCCCCAGGCGGAAAGAAAGTCCCTGGCCGGGGTGGGGGCCCAATATGATTCCGAGCTGGTATACCACAATGTGCGTTCCGAGGTGGCGGAAATGGGTGTGGTGTATACGGATCTGGAGAGCGCACTGACGGGAGCGTATGCGGACATGGTTCGCAAGCATTTCATGAAGCTGGTAAAACCCAATGACCATAAGTTTGCAGCCCTGCACGGGGCGGTATGGTCCGGCGGTTCCTTTGTGTATGTGCCCAAGGGGGTGCATTTGGAGATTCCCCTCCAGTCCTACTTTCGTTTGAATGCCAAGGGGGCAGGACAATTTGAACATACCTTGATCATTGTGGATGAGGGAGCGGACCTGCATTTTATTGAGGGATGCTCTGCTCCAAAGTATAATGTGGCCAATCTTCACGCAGGATGTGTGGAGCTGTTTGTGGGAAAGAATGCCAAACTGCGTTATTCCACCATTGAAAACTGGTCCAAAAATATGTACAACTTAAACACCAAGCGGGCTGTGGTGGAGGAGGGAGGAAGGATTGAATGGGTTTCCGGATCCTTTGGTTCCCATGTATCCTATCTCTATCCCATGAGCATTTTAAAGGGGGACCGCTCCAGAATGGAATTTACTGGCATTACCTTTGCGGGCAATGGCCAGAACTTAGATACCGGAGCCAAGGTAACCCATGTGGGGAAGGATACCTCCTCCTTTATGAATACCCGTTCCATTTCAAAAAGCGGCGGGATTTCCACCTTTAGAAGCTCTGTGACAGTGGCCAAGGGGGCTTCCGGCACCAAGGCGGCGGTTTCCTGCGAATCCTTGATGATTGATGATGATTCCAGATCCGATACCATCCCTGCCATGGACGTCCGCTGTGCCAATGCGGACATTGGCCATGAGGCCAAAATCGGAAGGATCAGTGATGATGCAGTATTCTATCTGATGAGCCGGGGCATTGATGAAGAGGAGGCCAAGGCCATGATTGTCAGCGGATTTGCAGACAATGTATCCAAGGAGCTGCCTTTAGAGTATGCTGTGGAAATGAACAATCTCATTCAGCTGGAGATGAAAGGAGCCATAGGATGATGAAGGAATATTATTTGAATCCCATTCCTGCCCCCACCTGGAACTGGCTGAAGGTAAACGGCACCACCTTGGCGCTGCCCCAGAGCCGGGGAGAGGCCCAGGTACAGGTGGTTTTGGAAAATGCCAAGGGAGAAATGGAGACAGAACAAAGGGACAAATTTTTGAAGATTCCCACAGGCATGGGAGCAGGAATGGGAGAAGCCATGTCCCAGGGAGCCATGGAACCCGTTCAGATTTTGGTGGAGAAAAACCAGAAGGCCAGAGTCTTTATTCACATTGTTAGACATCAGGAAAATTTAGCCCTGGTGCCTGTTCATATTTATGCAAAGGAGGGGGCTTCCATCAAGGTTTGGATGGACTATGTTTCTTCAGAAGGCAGCCAGGGAGGGCTGGGGGTGCAGACTTTGGTGTTTGGAGAGGCCAGAAGCAAAGTGGAATTGATTCAGCTCCAGCTCCAGGGAGATCAGGACATTGCCTTAAATGATATCGGCGGGCATTTAGAGCCCTACGCCCATTTAAATGCAGTGCAGCTTTTGCTGGGGGGAAGCGTTAATTTTGCCGGTGCCAGAGCCAGCCTGTTTGGAAGCAGAAGCTCCTTTGCATCGGAAACCGGCTACTTTGGAAAAAACCAGGATCAGATCGACATGAACTATGTGGCGGATCACCGGGGCAGGTATACGGTCAGCGAGATGGCGGCCAGCGGTGTTTTGCAGGATGAGGCCAGGAAGCTTTTTAGAGGCACCATTGACTTTAAGCGGGGAGCCAAGGAGGCCCAGGGAGACGAAAGGGAGGATGTGCTTTTGCTGGGGGATGAGGTGGTGAATCAAACGGTGCCCCTGATCCTTTGTGCAGAGGAGGATGTGGCAGGCAATCACGGAGCCACCATCGGCAACCTGGATGATGAGATTTTATTCTATCTGTCTTCCCGGGGCATGGACAAGGAATCCGCCACCAACATGGTGGCCAGAGCCAGAATGGATGCCATAGGAAAGAAGCTGGATAATCCCCGGATGGAGGAAATGCTGGAAAAATATTTGGAGGAAAGATTCCATGGGCAGTTTGCAGAATAGATTTAGAGAGGATTTTCCTTTGCTGGCGGATGGAAGAATTCTCTATCTGGACAATGGAGCCACATCCCAAAGGCCCCAGCCGGTGCTGGATGCCATAGAGGGTTTTTATAAAAAGCACAATGCCAATCCCTTGCGGGGGGTATACCAGCTGAGTGTGGAGGCTACCCAGGATTATGAAAATGCCAGGCAGAAGGTGGCGGATTTTATTGGGGCAAAAAAGGCCAGTGAGATTATTTTTACCCGGAATGCCACAGAAAGCCTGAATCTGGCGGCATACAGCTACGGCCTGGAATTTTTAAAGGCAGGAGATGAGATTGTGGTGAGCATTCTGGAGCACCACTCCAATCTTTTGCCCTGGCAGATGGTGGCCAAAGCCACCGGAGCCAAACTGGTTTTTTTGGAGTGCGGCCCCGATGGCAGCATTTCCAAAGAGGAGATTGCAGCAAAAATCCGGGAACAAACCAAACTGGTGGCCATTACCCAGATTTCCAATGTGCTGGGGATTTCAACACCCCTGGAGGAAATCATAACCGCCGCCCATACAGCAGGGGCTGTGGTGGTGGTGGACGGAGCCCAAAGCGTACCCCATCAGAAGGTGGATGTTCAGGCTCTGGATGCAGATTTTTTTGCCTTTTCCGGTCATAAGCTTTTAGGTCCCATGGGGATCGGCGTTTTATATGGAAAGGAAGCCCTGCTGAACAAAATGCCTCCCTTTTTAAGAGGGGGAGAGATGATTGAATACGTAACCAAGGAGGATGCCACCTATGCTCCCCTGCCCCACAAGTTTGAAGCAGGTACGGTGAATGCCGCCGGAGCAGTAGGCCTGGCAGCGGCCATAGACTACATCCAAGGCATTGGCTATGAAACCATTGAAAAGCTGGAACAGGAGCTGACGGTGTATGCCTGTGAAAGCCTCAGTGCCATAGATCATGTACGGATTTTAGGATCTGCGGATCCCAAAAAGCATGCAGGAATTATTAATTTTTTGGTGGAGGGGGTGCATCCTCATGATGTGTCCGCCTATTTGGATTCCAAAAATATCTGTGTAAGGGCAGGACATCACTGTGCCCAGCCTCTTTTGCAGCATTTGGGAATTTCTGCCACCACCCGGGCCAGTTTCTTTTTTTACAATACCCGGGAAGAGGTGGAGGCCCTGGCCCAGGCCCTGAAGGAAATAAGGAGGAGTATGGGATATCATGAGTGACAGATCGTTTTATAATGAAATTTTGACAGAGCATAATCTGCGCCCCTATCATAAGCATGATTTGCCGGAGGCGGATTTGATTTTAGATGGGGTCAATCCCAGCTGCGGAGATCACATCACCTTGAAGCTGAAGGTGGATGAAGCAGGAGAGATCACAGACGGCGCCTTTGTGGGAGACGGATGTGCCATATCCCAGGCTTCTGCAGATATTATGCTGGATCTGGTGATCGGCCAAAAAAAGGAAAATGCCCTGCATCTGGCGGATATTTTCCTTCGAATGATCCAGGGGGAGGCCAGTGAAGAGGAAATTGAGGAGCTGGATGAGGCAGGGGCTCTGCAGGATATTTCTCATATGCCTGCCCGGGTAAAATGTGCTGTGCTGGGATGGCGAACCATGAAGGAAATGTTTCAGGCTTCCCAAGGGGAATAACAGTCAAAAATAAAACAGTCCAAAGGGGGTAGTTTCCTTTGGACTGTTTTCCTTAACAGGGGCTTTAGACGGAGTATGCTAGGATAGCCTCAGAAATATATTTGCGGTAGGCAAAGAAAGGATGATGTTATGCAAGCAATCTCAAAAAAACAAATGTTTCTATATGGTTTTCTCAGTTTACTGGCTGCCTTTAGTATCCCTTTGGGCAGTACCGGTCTGTACATGTTCCTGTATTGGCTCCATACCTCTGTGGGAATAGAAAGCTTGTACTGGTTTTTTGAGGACTACAACCGTTTTGATTTTATACGCTGTATTTTGATGATCCCTGTGACCTTTTTTATGTATCGGCATATGAAAAAAGCGCCGGAAAAACAAGGTATTTTTTGGTCCATGCCCCGGGGACTTGTGCTTGGGGTGGTGGCAGGCATTGGATTTGGCGGTATTTCCTATCTGTGGATCGCCTTTGCCAGGGAATGGCTCTGGGGTTTTGATTTTGTCAAAAGCAGTATCGAAAGCATGGGAAGCGGAGTAGAAAACTACACCCTGTTTTCCGGCCTCCTGGCAGTTGTGGTGGCAGGGATTTTAGGACCGATTTCAGAGGAGATTTTGTTTCGGGGGATTATTTTCCATCTGCTGGAAAGAATAAAGGGAGGATGGTTTCCTGTAATCGGTTCTGCCCTTTTATTTGGAATTGCCCATATGGGATTTGCCCAGAGTGTATATACCTGTATTATGGGAATGATTGCCGGTATGATCTACTATAAGACAAGAAACCTTTTGTGGCCCATTATCATACATATTACCATTAATGTTTTTGCCACCCTCAGCAGTCTCGCCCAGATCCAGCCCTATATTCTCTTCTGGCAGGGAATCACAGTGGGGATGATCCTTCCTCTGTTATGGATTTTGTATCGAACCATACAAGCAGACAAGACAAAGATGCTTTCCCCCGTGGGGGAATAAAAAGCTCCCCAGGCAACCTATGGAAACCTGGGGATTTTTTACTGCTGGGGTTTTATATAGGCACTGGCCACATAGGCCTGTGTGCCATTGTAATTGATAATGGACCAGGAGGCATCATGTTCTCCCACATATTCCAGGGAGGTGCCATACTGCAGTGTGGCTATCACATCTCCATCGGTGCTGGGGGTGGAGCGGACATTCACTCTGGCGGTGGTAACATAGGTGGAAACCACAATCTGGGACGCGGTTTCCTCTGGGGTGGGGACCACCTCAATGGTGGATTCATCCCCAGTGGCCTGGGAAGTTTTGACGGTTGTATTTTTCCTTGCCAGGGGAGACACCCGGACAAAAATAAAGATAACCACTACCAGCAAAGCAAAGCCGATAAGCACCTTGCGAAGCTCTCCCGTATCCAGGGCCTGGGGAGCAGGGCGCTTTCTGGTGGTGCGGCGTACTGTTTTTGGGGCGGGTTTGGCAGCATTTTGGGGTTTTGGCACCGGGCACCGGGCAGTGGGAAGGGTACGCACCTTATAGTATTGCTTTTCAAAGGTGGCCACCTCCTCCTGTAAAAGACTGTAGGCCACATCCGCATTGTAGGAGTTATTGTCCTCCTCATGAACCGCCTTATTGCCGATGAGACGGATTTTATGGTAATTTTCACAGGAAGCCTTGGAAATGATATTATTTTGAAACAGTGCATCTATGGTCTCGCTCATATCTGCATCTGCAAAGTTTTCTCTGCCGCTGAGGAATTTGATCATCCACTCCAACGTCTGCCTGGCCTTAACCATGGACAGATTATAAGATCTTCCCGTCAGCAGCTTGCCGGTTTCCTGAACACCTGCTAATATCTGTTGTAATTTATTGGGGTTGTCTAACGCCATACCACAGCCTCCTTGGCTCTTTGATTTCAATCTATAGGGCAGGAATCCCTACAGACTTATTATATAGTAAACTCCCCTACCCTGCAAGCAGAGTGCTACAAACTGCATAAATCTTATACAACAGGTATGAGCAAGTGAGTTCCGCAGGCTGTAAAGAATCTCACGAAGTCTATTCTCCATAGCTGCGATGGGGTTTGTATTTCCAAGGCCCCCTTTCTTTTTGGGATCTTAAGGGAATAAGAATTGACAGAAACTCCAGCAAAAGCGTATACTTTGGTAGACGCAGGAATACTGCGGCTTAGCGTACCAATGATAAGAAAATTGACTGTGATGAAAAATCAGGAAGAAAATCCGGAAAGGAAAAAACTTGAGAAAAATCTATACATTGCTTCTGACAGCTACTATGGTTTTGGCGGCCTGCGGCGCCCAGACCAGCCAGAGTCCCCAAACCACCACCCAGAGCAGTGCCAACATACGCCAGCCCCTTACCGGCGAGTGGAAAAAACCTGCTTCCCCGGTGGTAACCGATGTGCTTCAGACCCTTTTTGACAAGGGGGTTCAGAGTCTGGAGGGGGTACACTATAAGCCCTTGGTTTTTTTGGGCAGCCAGGAGGGAAACAGCAACCGATATGCCTTTTTTTGTACCAAACAGGTGGATGTTCTCAGCAAGTCAGATGACTATGTGATTGTATATTTGCGGGAGAATGCCAGGGGAGAAGTGGAGCTGTTGGATCTTTTCCCCTTTGCCTATACCCCGAACATGCCCGTGGAGGCAGGAGAAGATATAGAAGTATTGGAAACCGGGGAGGAAACCAAGGAAGAAGGAGAGTCCCGGGAGAGCAGCGGAGAGAAAACCGAAACCACAGAGTCCGGGGGGGAGGAAAGCCAGGAGTTGGAGGGCTCTGAGAGTACAGAGGAGAGTACCCCAGAGAGTACAAAAGAGGGCGCTGAAGAAAGTGCCTCCGCTGGTTCCGGAGAAAGCGGGAAAGAGGGCACAAAGGAAGGAGGCAGCACAGAGAAAGCTTCGGAAACTGCCCGGGGGAATACAGGGAATACCGGTTCAGGAGCCTCTGACAGTACAGAAAGAAAAGCAGAAAAACCAGGACCCTGGGCAGAGGCTCAGCCTGTGACCTTGTCTTCGGAGCTTATAGAGGCTTTGCATGAGGCGGCTAGGGAGGAAAAAAACATAGAGTATGTGCCTGTAGCCCATATCAGCAGCCAAAACCCCGGGGGCAATGAAGGGCTTCTTTGTGAAGCAGTGATAAAGGAAAAGGAGCAGGAGGAGATCCGCACCTATCAAGTGGTGTACCTCCATCTGGATCCCCAGGAAAAACCAAAGATTTTGGGAATCCTGGACTTGGAAAAGGATGAATAAAAAAATACAGGGGAAGGCCGGTGTATACCGGCCTTTTGTTAGAAAGCAGGAGCAAAATGGACTGTAAACAGGCAAGAAGAATGGTTACGGCGTTTATCCGGGGAGAGCTTTCCAATGAGGATACGAAGGAATTCCTGGATCATGTGTGCACCTGTCCCGAATGCCGGGATGAATTGGAAATTTATTATACCATTGAGGTGGGATTGGACCAGCTGGACAACAACAAGGGGGATTTTAACCTGACGGCAGCTTTGGAAAGAACCATCCGCAATACCTATCAAAGGCTGCATATGCTGTTTTTGGGCCAGGTGTTTGTATATTCCTTGAATACCTTGGTTGCGGTGGGAGTGATTTTGATTACCCTTTTGCAGCTGCGGATCTGGTTTTGGCAGGGATAGTCTTGGGAGGAACTATGAAAAAATTGGTGCTGATTGACGGGCACAGTATATTAAACCGGGCCTTTTACGGGGTGCCGGAACTGACAAATTCTGAAGGTCTCCATACCAATGGAATCTATGGTTTTTTAAATATTATGTTTAAGGTACTGGATGAGGAGCAGGCGGACTATCTGGCAGTGGCCTTTGATGTAAGCGCTCCCACCTTCCGCCATGAAATGTATCCAGAATATAAGGGAACCAGAAAGCCCATGCCTGGGGAGCTGCAGGAGCAGGTGCCCATGATGAAAGAAGTGCTTTCTTCCATGGAAATCCCTATTTTAACCAAGGCGGGATTTGAGGCCGACGATATCATCGGTACGGTGGCCAAGTCAGCTGCCGAGGCAGGGGTGGAGGTGTCTGTCATTTCTGGAGACAGGGATCTTTTGCAGCTGGCGGATGCTTCTATTTTGATTCGCATTCCCAAAACCGCCAAGGGGCAAACCACCATGTATGATTACAGGCCGGAGGATGTGAAGAGAGAATATGGGGTAACCCCCTTGGAATTTATTGATGTGAAAGCGCTTATGGGGGATTCCTCCGACAATGTGCCCGGGGTTCCCTCCATTGGAGAAAAAACCGCCACAGCTTTGATCCAAAAATACCACAGCATTGAAAAGGCCTATGAAAATGTGGAGGAGGTGAAGCCCCCCAGGGCCTCCAAGGCCCTAAAGGAGCATATAGAGGAGGCCAGGTTTTCCAGGGCTTTGGTGACCATTGACACCAAGGTGCCCCTGGCCTTTGATCTGGAGGAAATGAAGCTGGGAAGGCTCTTTACCCCGAAAAGCCTGGAGTGGATCAGAAGGATGGAGTTTAAATCCCTGTATAAGCGCTTTGAAAACATGGATGTGGAAGCCATTACTGCCAGCTTTGATTATCAAAGCACGGAGTCA
>CALISX010000112.1 GCA_938041725.1 uncultured Lachnoanaerobaculum sp. | reverse complement strand
ATACAGGGGAACAGCCAGCACCACAGTGGCAGGGGTTAAAAGATAGCTGAGGTATTTCCCTCCCTGATAAAAATCATCATAGTCAATGCGAAAGACCAATAAAAAGAGAATGACCAAAATAATGGAAATTAAAAGGGGGTTCAAAAGAGAAAGCTTGGTTTTTTGCCGAATCCACCCCCCCAACTGATAGGTACCGATACAAAGCAGCACACCAAAAAAAACCGATTGAGAGAAAAATTCCTTCATTTCTTACCTCCTTTTTTATCATGGCGGATAACGATCTGGGTCACCTGGGAAGAAACAATCATTACGATCCAGGTAGAAACCAGGGTTATAATCACCAAGGGAAGCAGCACCGAGCGCAGCTGTGGCCATACAGCAATCAGACCTGCTGAAGCAGGAATGAACATCAGGGGCATAATGTCAATGAGAAACAAGGATACATCCTCCACCTGTTCCAGCTTGAGGATACCGGTTTGCAGGCAGGTAAGCATCAGAATCAATCCGTAAATACTGGCAGGAATGGGAAAGGGCAGAAGAAATTTTAATGCCTCTCCCATAAAACTAAGAATCATCACAATAAATAACTGGCGAATAAATCTCATAGTAAAAACCCTAATTGAACCTTCCCCCGGAATATACCGGGGGGGAATTACTAAAGCTCTATTAAATGAAAATCCTGCATAGTGGCAGTAAGCAGCTGGGCCTCTCTTTTGTGGCAGCTGAACACGATGATCTGCTCTGGAATATTTTTGGTAATCCAAAGGAGAGCAGCCCGCAGCCTGTTGGAATCATAATTGACAAAACTGTCATCAAAGATAAAGGGAAGCTCCTTTTTTCGCCCCTGCAGCAGCCGTCCCGCTGCAATGCGAAGAGCCAGATATACCTGATCCATGGTACCGGAGCTTACCTGTTCAATGGGAATCAACCGTCCTGGAGTGTTCATGTATACATTGAAATTTTCATCAATGGACATGGAGTCATAGATTCCTCCGGTGAGTCCCTCAATCAGCTGGGAGGCATCCTTATTTAAATACAGTCCAAAGGAATTTTTGATGCTTTCCGACAAATGGGTGAGGGTGTCCAAAGCCAGGTCAATGGCTTCGATTTCAAAGTTTGCCTTGGAATTTTCTGCAATTTCCTTTTTTAGACTGGCATTGATTTCCTTAAGCTTTGACAGTTTTTCCAGGGACTTTTCCAGCTCCCATTCATTGTGTTTTTTTTCGTTGATGCCATCGGAATACCGGGCTCTTTTAAAACGAAGCTCCTCCAGGTCGCTGGTAAGGCTGTCGCTTTTGGCCAGATCTGCCTCCAGCTCATTGTAAATGGAAAGCTTGTTGTTTAAGAGCTGGTTTGCCTTTAAGATATTTTCTTTGGAAATGCTGTCATAGGCGCCGATTTTGGCCAGGGTGGACAAAAGATTCACCTTCAGGGCGGTAACGGTTTTGTCTTCCCGGTTCCGGTTGGTAAAAAGCAAAGAAGCTACTGCCAGCAGCCCCAGTCCAGCCAGGGCCAAAATAACCACCGCTGGTTGAAATCCCATTCCTGTGGCGGTAGAAAGGGCATTGTGGCTGCCGCTTCGATAGGTATAGATGGCGGTAAGCACACAAAGAACAGATAAAATCAGCAAAAAAAGGGCAATTCCATTTCCAAGAGGCTTTTTTTCATTTTCCTTGGCATTGAGGTAGTCATTGTAGTTTAGGTTCAGCTCCTCCTGCAAAGAAAGAATGGAAGACTTGTCTAAAAACCCCAGATCCGCCAGGTGCTGGCGCTTGGAGGCAATTTTTTCGATTAAAAGCTCTTTTTGTACATTCAGCTCTGCAATCCGTTTATCCGTAATGGCATTGGCATTTTGCAAAGTCTGCAGATGGGTGGAATACTCTGGGGACTGAATGGTATTTTCCAGCTGCTTAATCTCTGTGAGATTTTGATTGTAGGTTTTGGCTGCCTCTGGATTCAACTGGCTTTGAAAAGACTTTTTTTTGGCCTTTAAATAGTCGCTGGCCTTGGAAATATTCAAAGACATGTCCCCGGAGGTGTTCATATTGGCAATATAATTCCTTAGCTCCACCACCATTTTGGCATCAGTGGAGGATTTCAGCTGGGGAATGCTCACGGTATTGGTATAGGCGGTTTCTGTTAAATTACAAAGGCATTCCTTTAAAAACTTCTGGGGGTGCTCCACAGGAACCCGGTCTGTTTCATTGAACAGGGTAAAGCTGGTCGGGGCATTTTTTGTAAAATCCCTGGTAATAAGATAGGTCTTTCCCTCTCGCTCAAAGCGAAGGCTGCCTCCATATACATTCTGTATCCCCCAGGGTTTAAACTTGGTCCAGGTATCGGTTTTGCTGGCCCGGCCCTTGGCCCGCTCCAAGCCATAGAGCATGGCCTTGATAAAAACAAAAACGGTGGACTTTCCTGCTTCATTAAAACCATAGACCACATTTAAGTTCTTTTGGAAAGAAATTTTTTTGTTATGAAATTTTCCAAAGCCTTTGATATCAAGGTCCAGAATATTCATGAAGAACTCCTTTCGTCTGTGGTGTGCAGCAGGGCATTAATGCCATAGTATAAAGCCTTTTTATCCAGCTTGCTCATATTGGGCCTATCCAGCTCCCGGATAAAAAAACCAATCATATCAGAGGGATGCTCTGCAAATAATTTTGCAAAATCATACTTTGGCTCTGATTCATCCTGAATCTCTGCAATGCGAAGCTTTGGCCCCAGGGATTCCAGGTCAAATTCTGTTTCCGGGTCCCGCAGTCCCAGGATACGGAAACGGTAAATATTTTGGGCTCCCCGCTTTGTAATGGCTTCCGACAGGGAGGCCACCAGCTCTGCATTGGTGGTCTCCGGGGTAACATTAATGGTCAGGGAAATATAACTGGTGGTAGAAACCGGTAAAAACTCCAAAGAAGTTACCTTGCCGGTTTGATCATTAATCTCCCCCAGATATACCCCATGGTCTCCGCTTTCTGTCATGTCCAAGGGTTCCGGGGAGCCGCAGTAGGCCATATGCTTTTCATACAGCACCTCATGCTTATGGATATGCCCCAGGGCCACATAGGAGGAGGAAATGGCATTCAAGGCAGCTTTGTCAAAGGGAAGATGGGCGGCATCTCCTCCATGCAACAGAAGAATTTTGATCCGGTCGTTTTCCCGCAGGGAAAGACCGGCGATAATATTTTCTCTGATTTCCCTGTCATTGTAGGAAAAGCCGTATACCTCTGTATTAATATCCCGAAAATACACACTGCCTATGGTATAGGAAGACAGATATACTACGTTTTTTGCCCAGGGAAAAGTGGGAATGGGGCTGTTTTCCCGGATACAGTCATGATTGCCTGCTATAATCACCACCTTGGTATCGGGAATGGTGGAGAAAAGAAAGTTCACCTCCTTTAAATCCCGTCCCAGGGGCTGATTGTGGAAAAGGTCTCCTGCTATCAGCAAAAGGTCCACCTCCTTTTCCTTGCATAAATTTACAATTTTTTGCAGAGAATCCTTTACAGCCTGGGCCCTTTCTTTTCCCCAGGGCTTATCCGAGTCCGGCTTCATGCCGTAATGGATGTCTCCTGTATGAAGGAATTTCATAATAAAAATCCACCTTTTTTAAAGATCGCAGTTCCCCACAGTTCTGGGGAAGGGGATAACGTCCCGGATATTGGACATACCGGTTAAATACATAACACAGCGTTCAAAGCCCAGTCCAAAGCCGGCATGTCTGGCAGAGCCGTATTTCCTAAGATCCAGATAAAAATCGTAGTCCTTTTGCTCCATCTGAAGCTCTTTCATACGCCCTAAAAGCTTTTGATAGTCATCCTCCCTCTGGCTTCCTCCCATGATCTCTCCGATACCGGGAACCAGGCAGTCCATGGCAGCTACAGTTTTGCCATCAGGATTTTGTTTCATATAAAAGGCCTTAATGTCCTTGGGATAGTCTGTGACAAAAATCGGTTTTTTGAAAATCACCTCGGTTAAATAACGTTCATGCTCTGTTTGAAGGTCACAGCCCCAGAACACCTTGTATTCAAACTGATCATTGTGTTTTTGCAGCAGATCAATGGCCTCAGTATAGGTGATCCGTCCAAAGTCAGCATTCGCCACATGATGGAGTCTGTCCAAAAGTCCCTTTTGCACAAACTGGTCTAAAAAATTCAGCTCCTCTTTTCCAGTTTCCAGCACATACTGGATGATATACTTTAACATGGCCTCGGCCAGATCCATATTGTCGGAAAGATCACCAAAGGCAAATTCCGGCTCAATCATCCAAAACTCTGCTGCATGCCGGGTGGTGTTGGAGTTTTCTGCCCGGAAGGTGGGACCAAAGGTATAAATATTGCGAAAGGCCATGGCAAAGGTTTCTCCGTTTAACTGGCCGGATACGGTAAGATTGGTTTCCTTGCCAAAAAAGTCCTTGGTGTAATCCACCTTTCCGTCAGGCAGCAGGGGAAGCTCCAGGGGGTTTAAAGTGGTTACCTGGAACATCTCCCCGGCGCCTTCCGCATCGCTGCCGGTGATGATGGGGGTATGCACATAGACAAAATCCCTTTCCTGGAAAAATTTATGGATGGCATAGGCAATCAGGGAGCGGACACGAAAA
>CALISX010000111.1 GCA_938041725.1 uncultured Lachnoanaerobaculum sp. | reverse complement strand
CGGGGCGCAGTACCGCCAGCGCCCAGCCAAAGAAGGGCAGCATCATCAGTTCTTTTTTCAGCACCCACACCTGGCGCAGTTTGAGGTTGGGCAGGAAGGCGGTTTCCCAGGTGGACTGGTGGTTCACCATGAGGACGCAGGCGCCTTGCGGCATTTTGTCGAGGCCGTGGATTTGCCATTTGATGCCGACGATGAGGCGCGCCAGCCAGATGGTGGTGTAGCCCCAGCCGAAGGCAAGGCGCAGGCGCAGCGGGAAGGGCAGGACGATGAGGCAGACGATGAAGGCCGACCAAAGGACGGTGGCGGGGACGAAGAGGATTTTGAAGAGCCAGGTACGCAGGGTGTTCATCAGGCGGCCTCCTTGAGCCAATGGTTGACGGCGGTTTCGACGTTGGGATAGCTGAGGATGTCGCGCAGGGCGGCGCGGTGTTTGTGCGCGGTGTTCTTGCCGTGGCCGGTGCGGACGAGGACGGGCACGGCCCCCGCCGCTTGCGCTGCCTGCACGTCAACGAGGTTATCGCCGACGAAGGGGACGCCGCTGAGGTCGGCCAGGCCGAAATGGCGTGCCTGGTCAAGCAGCATGCCGGGGTTGGGTTTGCGCAGGGGATGGTCGCTGTCGGCGCTCGCGCAGTGAACGATGCGGTCAATGTGGCCGCCAAATTCACCGGCGACCAGCCGCAGTTTGTCGTGGATGCGGGTGAGGGTGGTTTCATCAAGGATGCCGTGCGCGATACCGCCCTGGTTGGTGCAGATGCCGACGCGGATGCCGGCCTGGGTGAGGCGGGCGATACCGCGCAGGGCGTTGGAGAGGAGGCGCAGTTCTTCGGGGCGGGTGATGCGTCCGGCTTCGTTCAAGACACCATCGCGGTCGAAGAGGACGAGTTTTTTATCCATATTTATCATGCTATGTATTTCAGTGTTATCCCAAAACCTTTGTATTTCGGATAAAACATTACCAAGGTAATGATCTCTTTCACCAATGCTGAGTCCATCTTTATTTTCAATGTGATAGGAAAGTTGATAAGAACCGCTGCACCATGCAGACGCTTCATTTTCAGAGGAATCCCCTTTTCTTTGAAGTTCTACATTCAGTATTGGATTTTGCACCGGTTTGGATGTGTGCAAACTTTTTACAAACTCGGCATTTTCTATACTGGATGCCCATACAGTAAGCTCAATAAAGTTTTTTTCCTCTTTGGATAGAGGAATTTTATAATCCGCACGAGAATCCATGGCAATCCGTTCGGAACGATCATAATCTTCGTTAGTCCATTCCATCAGCTTTCCATTAAAATCTGAAACAGACATTGTTTTATAATTCGGTGTTTTCAGAGCAAGTAACGATTGATAGTCTGCTTTTGTAGCGTTTGGGTATTGTCTTTCTTCTTGTTCTTCAACCGGAGTTTCTATCGTAGGATCTGCTTTTAGGCCGGACAATGGTTGATAAGTGTAGTTCAAATCAACCTTCAGCGTATCACTATTATATCGCCTTTCAATACTTTCAATTTTTGAGCGGATGTGGGTATTCATAGAAACCTCATCTTGAAGCTGCTCCAAAGTTTTATCCTGTACCAGCGCATCTAATTCATTTTTAATACGCAAGCGAGTTTTATCGTACTCTCCAACGGTAAGCGATTGGGGATTTTTAATCGTCATAATAAAAGAATACTCTAATGAAGCATTATCTGAAGCTTCTTTATAACTCGTCTGTACATTCCCTCCAAATTCTCTTTCCTGCCATCTTTCAGCAGTAAGAGGTTCCAGTATATTGAACAAGTAAGAAGCAAAAATATCGCTGTCTTTTTGTTCATACCAGGTATTGTCATTGAAAATACGCTCCAACAAATTTCGGTATTCTTCAGTATCTGTAATCCTCCAAACTTTATCTTGATAATCTGAAATACTCATTTTCTTGTATCCGTCAAATTTCAAAGTCGTTATTTGTTCAAATTCTTCTGCTGATAGGTCAGAGCTGATAAATTGCGTTTTTTCTTTGTCTGATACACCAGATGTAGCGAATGCCATAGTCACACCTGCAATAAGAACGATGGCAAACACCAATGAGAAAAGTGTTGTTTTTTTCATTTTCACAATTGCACCAATCCTTTCTTGGGTGGCATTTTGGCTAAAGCTATTACATAGAGGCTTAAGTCCCGACTTTTGTATTTCCATATCTATTAAAGTATGGGCATAGGAACTTTTACTTTTTTCTCCAAATAACTTAATCACTGTTTCATCGCATACCAACTCAATATCCCTGTTGAGAAGTAAAAACATAACCCAAACCATGGGATTGAACCAATGAATACATAATGCCAGCATCATTAACATTTTAGTTAAAATATCAAAATGTCTAATATGAATATATTCATGGGTCAAAATATAGCTCAGAACTTTCGTATTATGGAAATCCAAAGTTCTTGGCAGTAGGATAACAGGTTTGAATATTCCATAACTTAGCGGAGAAAAGACTTGATCGGAACTGTAAATAGAGAGAGTTCTTTTCAAAGGGTGTTTTTCTCTCCACTCCCTGATAAAGGCCGTTTCAATCGGCAGAGAATTTTTAAATTTCTTTATTCCTCTGTGATATGCAATTAGGAAATATATGGCGCATAATAAAAACCCTATAATCCATAAGACTGTCCACAATGAAGTGGATCCATTGTAAAATCCTTGAACGTCCCTATTTGTTGTAATGTCCTCACCAACCATATCCGAAGGAACAAAAAATCTCGGTAAGTTATGTATCGGTTCAGATACATATGATGTATTGCTTTGCGGTATCCAAGAGTAGATACTGAAAACAGACGGAATGGAAATCGGAAGAAGCAGCCGAAATAAAACAAGTCCCCATAAAAACAGGAATGTCTTTTTGGGCAATTTATGTATAAACACAGTACGCAGTACAGCAATGATACATATTAATATTGCAGCAGACACACTCATTTGCAGTAGGATCATTTTTTGCACCTCACTCTAAGTTATCTATAAGATCTTTGAGCTTTCCAATTTGTTTTTCTGAAAGCTGCTTATTTCCAATCAGTGCAGCAAACATTTTATCAATGGAACCATCAAACATCTTGTCAAGAAATTCCTTAGTTTCTGCCAGCTGTACTTTTTCTTTTGGAATAAGAGCATGACACATGAAGTTCGGCTCAGAGCGTTCAATCGCACCCTTTTTAATGCATCTCTTTATTAAAGTATAGGTTGTATTCATATTCCAGCCAATCTCTTCTTTTAATAAATTGGAGATATGCTTGGCCGTGCAGTCTCCCTCATTCCAAAGAACATTCATCACTTTAAGTTCTGAGTCAAATAATTTTACAATCATTTTTACCATCCTCCTTACAAAAGACTGGTGTAGTTTCAACTACATACTACCGCAGTCTTTTATAAAAGTCAACACTACTCTGGTAGTTCGAGGATTTTTTTGTGCTGACGGGAAGCCTCCCTTTTAACCTGGGGCTTTCGCAAAAAATGCGGAAAACCAGGCAAAATTTGAGAAGAATTATGGCTGCAATCTATTTAAGATGAAATAGATGAGAAAGGGAGGCCACATGGAGGTAAAAATACATCTTCCCAAGCTTTTGGGGGAGGGCTGCGTTTTGCAGCAGGGAGAAAACACCAGAATCTGGGGACAGTATCTGCCCGGAGAGATTGTAACCATTACCTTTCAAGGAGAAAAGCGGGAGACCCTTTGCCATGAGAAGGGGGACTTTTCCTGTTCTATTCGATGCGCCAAAACCGGCGGTCCCTTCCCCTTGGAGCTTTCTGCCGGAGGACAAACCCTTCTTCGCCGGGTTTATGTGGGGGAGGTGTTTGTCTGCGCCGGCCAGTCCAACATGGAGCTGCCCATCAGCCGGGTGCGGGAGCGTTTTCCAAAGGAAGGGGGAAGTTCCTGGGTACACCATTACAAAATCGGAGAGGAGGCGGCGTTTTCCCCTTTGGGAGATCATACCCATGGGGTATGGCGCATCTGTAAAGGCCGTGCCCTGGAAAATGTATCCGCTCTGGCGTATTTTTTTGGGAAATACATCAGTGAAAGCCGGGGGGTACCCTTGGGGCTGATCAACGCCAGCAAGGGAGGAAGTCCGGCCCAGGCCTGGATGAGCCGGGAGGCTCTGGGGGACTTTCCCCAGTATGTCAAAGAAGCGCAGCTTTTTTCCCGGGAGGATTACTCCAGGGAATATTTTGATTCCCTGGAGAGGGCAGAGGCCAGGTGGCAAAGGGCCCTACAGGAGGCGGGGGAAAAGGAAAGAAATGGACAGGGAGACAAAGTTTGGGAGAACATCCGCCTGCCGGGATTTTTCCAGGGGCCTCTCCAGGATTTTAGCGGTTTGCTGGTGTTTCGCAAAAGGTTTGTTATAAAGCCGGGGCAAAGCAGGGAGGGGATGCTGAGGCTGGGGACCCTTACAGACAGCGATGAAACCTTTGTAAACGGGATCAAGGCAGGGGAAACCACCTATGCCTATCCCCCCAGAAGATACCCTTTGGGGGAGGATATTTTAAAAGAAGGAGAAAACGAGATTCGTATCTTCCTTGCCTGCAGGCAGGGCGGAGGGCGTTTTACCCCGGATAAGCCCTATGATCTCTATCTTTCCTCGGGAGAGACAATAGACCTTAGGGGAGATTGGGAATACCGTATGCTAGCCGAAATGGATCCGGCTCCGGAGCAGGATTTTATGATACGAAAGGCCACGGCCTTGTTTAACGGCATGCTCTCCCCCTGTTTTCCCATGACTGTAAGAGGGGTACTGTGGTACCAGGGGGAATCCAATGACAAGGCCCCGGAGGAATACGAAGTCCTGCTGAAATCCTTGATTTTAGACTGGCGGCAGCACTGGCATCAGGAAAGGCTGCCCTTTATTCTTTGCCAGCTGCCAGCCTGCGGCGTGGATATAACAAAGGGGGCCTGGCCTTTGCTTCGCCAGGCCCAGGAAAGGGCGGCCTCCCTTCCGGATACGGTCTGTACCGTCAATCTGGATCTGGGGGAATGGAATGATCTGCATCCTGTGAACAAAAAGGAGGCAGCCCGCCGGGCTTTTTTGGCGGCCAGGCATTTGATATACCATGCAGAGGGGATCTGGCAGGGCCCCAGGCTGGTAAAGGCCAGCCAAACCGGGGAAGAGGTGCGGCTGCGTTTTAATCCGGGAGAGGGAAGCAGCCTGTCTTTGGTTTGCGGGGGGCGCCCGGATTTTTTTGAAATTGCAGGAGAGGATGGGAGGTTCCGCCCTGTGGAGGCAAGGATTGCAGGGAATCAGGTGATCCTGGCGGCAGGAGAAGCCAGGTTTGTGCGCTATGCCTGGCAGGACTGTCCTCTGGGGGGATTGTTATGCAATACCAAAGGTCTTCCGGCTCCTCCCTTTTGGAGGGCGGTGACCAAGGAGAACCTTGAGATTTGAGATCAGGAAGGGGAATACCATGGGATTATTTAATGATAAATGGAGCTTTGCACTGTTTTCCTTAGGCACCTCCTTGGAACAGGCTCTGGAAAGGAAGGAGAGGTTTTTGCCGGTGGGGCTTCCCCATGACTGGCTGATCCGGAATACCAAAAACCTGTATAAAGAGGGGATGGGCTGGTATAGAAAGGAATTTGACCTAAAGCCCCAGGAAGCCAAACAGTATTTTCTCCGCTTTGAAGGCATTTACATGGACGCTGCCATCTATATAAACGGCCATTTGGCAGGGGAGTGGAAATACGGCTATACCACCTTTATGGTGGATATGAGTCCCTGGCTTTGTTCCGGAACCAATGAGGTTTTGGTTTCCGTGAATTTTCAGGCACCCAACAGCAGATGGTATACCGGAGCAGGGATTTACAGAGATGTGTGGTTTGCAGAGGTTCCTAAACAGCATTTGGTTTGGGACGGTCTGTATTTTTCTGCAAAAAAGCTCCAAAAGGGGTGCTGGTCTGTAGCCATTGATGCAGAAGTGGCAGGGGAAAAGCCTGAAAACTGCCGGCTGTCCTTTGGGATTTGGGACAAGGAAAACGGAAAAAAGCTTGGTCTCACCGGGGGCTGTGAATCTCCGGTTTGGGAGGCAGGCATTTGGAAGATATGCTTTAGAGGGGAATGTGAAAACCCAAAGATTTGGGATGTGGAGGTGCCCCATTGCTACCAGCTGGAGGTGGCTTTGGAAGGGGAGGGAAGGATCTTCCACAGCCTTTCCCAAACCGTGGGCTTTCGCAGCTGCCATTTCTCCCCCAAAGATGGCTTTTTCTTAAACGAAAAAAGACTAAAGCTGCAGGGGGTATGCGAGCATCATGATCTGGGGTGTCTGGGAGCGGCCTTTCATCAGCAGGCTGCCAGAAGACGGATGGAACTGCTGAAGGAAATGGGGGTCAATGCCATCCGCATCTCCCACAACATGCCTGCTCCGGGCATCATGGAGCTGGCGGATGAGATGGGATTTTTGATTGTGAATGAGGCCTTTGATATGTGGGCGGCCCCCAAAAATCCCTATGACTATGCCAGGTTTTTTAAGGATTGGTATAAAAAAGATGTGAAAAACTGGGTGCGCCGGGATAGAAACCACCCCTGTATGCTGATGTGGAGCATAGGGAATGAAATCTCTGATACCAATACAGAAGAGGGGGCCTTTTGGTGCCGGGCGCTGCAAAAGGAGGTTCTGTTGTATGATCCCAGGGAAAATGCCCGGGTAACATTGGCGTCCAACTATATGCCCTGGGAACAGGCCTGGGAAAGTGCGGATATTGTCAAACTGATTGGCTATAATTATGGAGAAAAATATTATAATTCCCACCATGAGGCCCATCCGGAGTGGATTCTGTACGGGTCGGAAACCGGTTCTGTGGTGCAGAGCCGGGGAATCTACCATTTTCCCTATCAGCAGCCGGTGCTGACCGATGCAGACAGGCAATGCTCCTCCTTGGGAAATTCCGCCACCAGCTGGGGGGCAAGGTCTGCTCTGGCCTGTATTCAGGCAGAAACCGCCCATCCCTTTTCCCTGGGCCAGTTTGTCTGGACCGGCTTTGACTATATTGGAGAACCCACTCCCTATCACACAAAAAATTCCTATTTTGGACAGATCGATACGGCGGGCTTTCCCAAGGATTCCTTTTACATATATCAGGCGGCCTGGCAGGATTGCAGAACAAAGCCCATGATGCATATTTTTCCCTACTGGGATTTTAACGAAGGCCAGCTGATTGATCTTTTGGTTTGCTCCAATGCCCCGGTGGTGGAGCTGTTTTTAAACGGAAAAAGCCAGGGCATCTGGGAATCGGATCAAAACCATGGGGCAGTATGCGGTCACTGGCAGCTGCCCTATGAGGAGGGGGAAATCATGGCTTTGGCCTGCGATGATGCCGGCAATGAGATCGCCAGAGACATCCGCCGCTCCTTTGGAGAGGGGAAGGTGGTCCGGGCAGAGCTGTCAAAGGAGTTTTTGTATTCCAATGGGGAGGATCTCCTTTTCGTGGAAATATCTCTGGAAGATGAAAGGGGAAATCCTGTGGAAAATGCCAATAACCGGGTGGCGATACGGGTGGAGGGAGCAGGGGCCCTCATTGGCACAGACAATGGGGACAGCACCGATGAGGAGTCCTATCAGTCCCCCAGCCGCAGGCTCTTTAGCGGCAGGCTTTTGGCAGTGTGCAAGGCAGGCACCAGGCCCGGATGGCTGCAGATCACCATTGAAGGGGAGGGGCTGGAAAGGGCGGTATATTTGGTGCCGGTGAAGGAGGGGAGGATACGGGAGGGAGCGGCTCCCAACGCCTATCTTTGCCAGGGAAACCTGCCCCCGGTGTCCCTGGAGATTTACCCCAGAACCATAAAGCTTGTCAGCAGAGGGGGAATGCATTTGGATCCGGAACATCCCTCCTGCTTTGTATCTGCCAGGATCCTGCCGGAAAGGGCAGAGGATGGGAGGCTGTACTGGCAGATTACCGATGATGCAGGAATTCCTGTAAAAAACGCCCTGCTGCGGGAGGAGGAAGGAGGGGCAAAACTTCAGGCTGTCAGCGACGGAAATTTCCGGCTCCGGTGTATGAGCAAAAGCGGCACAGAGCATATCCGCCTGATTTCCAGCCTGGAATTTATGGTAACGGGATTTGGAAGGGCCTTCACCAACCCCTATGATTTTGTCAGCGCCGGCCTTTACAGCTTTTCCCATGGGGAAATCGGAAATGGAAACGACCATGGGGTGGCCACTGCCAGGAAGGGGGAAAGTGTGGTGGGCTTTTCCAACCTGGATTTTGGAAAAACAGGCTCGGATGAGATTACCATCCCTATCTTCGCCTTAACAGAGGAGCCCTGCCCCTTTCGCATATATGAGGGGGATTCCCATGGGGAGGGGACGCTCCTGGGGGAATTTGTGTATCAAAAACCCAAGATTTGGAATGTATACCAGGAGGCAGTCTGGAAGCTGAACAGACGGTTAAAGGGGGTTGTTAGTCTGAGCTTTGTCTTGGAGCAAAAGGTGCATATCAAGGGATTTGTTTTTAAGGAAAGCAGCCGAGCGCTGGAGCCCCTGACGGGAGAGGACTGTGACCGGGTATACGGGGATAGTTTTACCAAAAAAGGAAAAGAAATTTTGGGTATCGGCAACAATGTGACTCTGGAATTTAAAAATCTGGATTTTGGGGAGGAGGGGGTGAACCACATTACCATAGAGGGAAGCACTCCTTTGGCTGAAAATCCCATTGATATCCGTTTGATCCGGGGAGAGGAGGAAACCCGGGTGATGGCAGGCTTTGTATCCGGAAAAAAGCAGCAGGATTGCCTTTTTATCCGAGGCAGCCTGGTTTGATATGATCTATATTCTCTCCGGGGTATGGCAGGCCCTGGGCTGGGGAACCATTTTGTACCTGGCGGCCATGACGGGGATCAATACAGAGCTTTACGAGGCAGCCTCCATGGACGGGGCAGGGAAGTTCCAGCAGGCCTTCCATGTGACCATTCCCGGGATTTTGCCCACCATTATGACTCTTTTGATTATGGACATCGGCGGCATTGTCACCTCGGGAAATATGCAGAAGATTTTGCTTTTGTACAATCCCCTGAATCAGGAGCGGGCGGATATTATCGGCACCTTGGTATACCGTATGGGTATTTCTGGAGGAAACTTCAGCTATGCCGCTGCGGTAGGCGTGTTTGAAGGTGTGATTGGTTTGATTTTGGTTTCGGCAGCAAACTTTTTATCCAAGCGTTTCACCGAAACATCCCTGTGGTAAGGAGGTCTTTATGAATCGAAAACCAACAAAGGCCTATAGGGCATTCCAGGTTTTTAATACAGTGGTGATGCTCTTTGTGATTTTTATTACCCTGTACCCCTTTGTGTACCTGGTGGCCCAGTCCTTCAGCAGCGATGCCGCCGCCAGTACGGGAAAGGTAACCTTCTATCCCATTGGCTTTAATATTAATACCTACCGGTATATTCTAAGGGACGGGCAGTTTTTCAGATATTATCTGAATACCATTGTATATTCTGCTTTGGGAACGGCTATCTCCGTGATGGCCACAGCCCTCATCGCCTATCCCTTGTCCAAGCCAAAGCTTAGACTGAACAAGGTGATTACTCCCCTGGTGGTGTTTACCATGTATTTTGCCGGGGGCATGATCCCAAACTACATTGTGATCACCCAGTGGCTGGGACTGCGGGACAGTATGTGGGCGATTATTTTGCCGGGCGCCATCAGCACCTTTAACCTGCTGGTGATGAAATCCTTCTTTGCCAGTCTGCCGGAGGAGCTGGAGGAGGCCGCCGCCATTGACGGTATGGATGTGTATCAGATTTTTTTAAAGATTGTACTGCCATTGTCCAAGCCTATTATTGCCACCATGTGTTTATTCTACCTGGTATCCCTTTGGAATGAGTGGTTTGGCCCCATGCTTTACCTGGATACCAAGGACAAGTGGCCCATTGCCCTGTATGTCAGGCAGCTGGTGGAAGGAGCCAACAATACAGAAATCGGCTCCGAGGTGAGCAGTGTCCAGGCCACCTTAAAGTCCGCCACCATGGTGCTTACCTCCCTTCCCATTATCTGTGTGTATCCCTTTGTGCAAAAGTATTTTGTACAGGGTATGACCATCGGAGCGGTAAAGGGATAAAAATAAACGCTGCTTTAAGGGCAGAAGCTTTGCCCTTAGGGATTCTATAGTTTCAAGGAGAGTTTTATGAAAAAAAGATTTTTGGCCCTTACATTGGCCCTGGCCTGCACCTCCTCTTTGCTGGCAGGATGCGGCGGCTCCGCCGCAGGTCCCTCCCCAAACAAGGACTCTTCCCAAGGGGGAAGCCAGGATGCCTCTTCCCAGGCAGCCCAGGAGGATCTGGATTACACCTATGGAGAGGGTGTGACCTTCCATTCCAATGAACCGGTGACCTTCCCCATGATGTATTCCGACCATGAGAATTATCCCTATAAGGAAGACTGGCTTTTGTGGAAGGCCATTGAGGAAAAAACCAATGTAAAATTTGATCTGACCATTGTGGCAAGAACCGATTACAATGACAAGGTTTCTGCTTTGGTAAACAGCGGCAGCGCCCCCTATATCATTCCCAAGGTGTATGATTCCACCGCCTATGAGGACGGGGGACAGATCATTCCCATCAGTGAGTGGGTGCAGTATATGCCAAACTTCCAAAAGGCAGTAAAGGACTGGGGACTGCAGGATGATTTAAACCAGATTCTTACCTCCGACGGAAAGTTTTACCGGCTTCCCGGAATGTGGGAAACCAATGCAGGGGGATATTCTTTGGCCATCCGCAAGGATGTTTTTGAGGCAGCCGGGGTGGATCTTTCCAAAGAGGCTCAGTGGACCTGGGATGATTTCTATGAGGCCTTGAAAAAGGTGAAGGAGCATACAGGGGCTTCCTATGTGTGGTCTGATGGCTTTGGCTTTGGCAGCACCATGAATCTGGCAGCCGCCTCCTACGGTGTAACAGGGGGCTATTCCTCTGACGGCGGAGACTGGGGCTTAAAGAATGGCATTAAGTTTGACGATGCCAAGCAGGAGTTTTATTTTGCCGATACCACCGATGCCTATAAGGAGTATCTCACGGTGCTGAACAAAATGTATCAGGATGGACTTTTGGATCCGGAAACCTTTACCCAGGATACCAAAACCGCCCAGGCCAAGTTCTACCGGGGAGATTCCTATGTGATTAACATGAACTATCAGATTCTTTCCGATACCTTAAACGGAAAAATGCAGGCGGAGGGGGCCGAGCTTTACTTCCTGGTGCCCCCCATGGGATCGGCAGGAAAGATCAAGCTTTCCAGCGCCAGCGGAAGACTGGAGAACGGCATTATGATTTCCAAGAATGCTTTGGATAAGCTGGGAGAAAAGGACTTTATCAAAATGCTTCGCTTCATTGACTGGCTGTGGTATTCCGACGAAGGCCAGACCTTGGCTCTTTGGGGCGTGGAGGGAGAAACCTATACCAAAGAGGGAGATGCGTTTGTTTTAAATTCCGACATTTACTACAATGGCATCAATCCTGGTGCCCCCAAGCAGCTGAATGTGGACTATGGATTTGGCAATGGAGTATTTGCCTACGGCGGCTCCAAAAACCTTCGTTTCTCCAAGTTCTCTGAGGGAGAGGTGGAATGGAATGAAAGGGTGGATGCCAACCGTGAGGATATGAAGCTCATGCCCCCCATTTTGGCAGATGAATTGCAAAAGGAAGATATGAACCTGATTAAGGTTCCCTTGATGGACTATGTCAACACGGCAGCCCTGGAATTTATCACCGGCAAGAGAAGCCTGGATACAGACTGGGAGGCCTATGTGAAGGAATGCGAGGACAAGGGCTCCACAAAATATGTGGAAGAGGCCAATAAGATCTATCAGGATACCAAGGGTCTGCTGGGTCAGTAACGCCGTGCCGGGGCCCGGCACCGTCGTAGGATAAAGTCTGTGTGTCACTTCGCTGCAGATGCAGCCTGTGGGCTGCTGACAGATATTTGGAATCCGGACATTCTTAGCCGGATTCCTTTTTTCATGAGGGAAAGTATGGCATCAATTATTTTTTCAAAGGAGCAGGAGCTGTGTTTTTTTCTTCCTTCCGGGGAGGGAGGCCTGGAAAGGATTGCAAAAAAGGTTGCCAGGGATATCCGGGAAACAACCGGAAGCAGGGTTGCTTTCTGCCGGTCTTTGCAGCCCTGCAAACAGGCAGTCCTTCCCCTTTTGCCGGAGGATGCTCTGGCAAAGGAGCTGGAGGAAGCCTATCCCTTTTTAAAAGAGGTTAAGGGACGGCGGGAAAGCTTTGGACTCCTGCTTTGTACCAATCCTGCAGAGGGGGTGGAAGAGGCCCTGCTGGTGTGTGGCAGTGAAAAAATCTCCCTGTTTTACGGACTGTTTTATATTTCAGAGCTTTTGGGGGTGCCTCCTGCTCTGTTTTGGGGGGACTGTGCTTATCCCCATTATCAAAAGGCGGTTTTTTATGATGAAGAAGGGGCGGTAAAGGACGAGGGGGAAAACAGCAAGCTGGTTTTCCTGCCGCCCTTTTTATCCAGGGAGCCCTCGGTGGAGTACCGGGGATTTTTCATCAACGATGAATGGCCCTGTTTTGGAAGCTGGACCACGGAGCATTTTGGAGGCTTTCATGCCCAGATGTATGACCATGTGTTTGAATACCTTTTACGGATGAAGGGGAATTATATCTGGCCTGCCATGTGGACCTCCTCTTTTATGGAGGATGGGCCGGGGCTGGCCTCCATGGAGCTGGCGGATGCCTATGGCATTTATGTGGGCATGTCCCATCATGAGCCCTGTATGCGCTCTGGAGAGGAATACAGCCATGTGCGGGGAAAGGGCAGCCCCTATGGCGACGACTGGAGCTATGAAAGAAATACAAAGGGGATTGTCCGCTTCTGGGAGGATGGCCTGAAACGAAGCCAGGGACATAGGGTCTTTCCCACCATTGGGATGCGGGGGGAGCGGGATTCCAAAATGCTGGGGGAGGAGGCGGATCTTTTGGAAAATATCCGCCAGCTGAAGGAAATCATCGTAAAGCAGCGGGAACTGATGGAAGCCTGTCTGGAAAAAACCAATCCCAAACTTCCCCTTTTGTTTGCCGTGTATAAAGAGGTGGAAGACTATTACTTTGGAGAGGGGCAGAAGGGAGGGCTGGCAGGTTTTGAAGCCCTAAGGGATGTAACCCTGCTGCTGTGCGAGGACAATTTCGGCCATATGCGTTCCTTGCCCGGGGAGGAGGAAAGAGACCACCCGGGAGGCTTTGGAATGTATTACCACCTGGATTACCACGGAGATCCCGTTTCCTATGAATGGTTGGCCTCCACCCCCCTTTCTAAGATCTGGGAGCAAATGACCCAGGCCTATGCATACGGCATCCGAAAGCTTTGGATTGTGAATGCGGGGGATGTGAAATTCCAGGAATACCCCCTGGGATATTTTATGGCATTGGCCTATGATTTTGAGGGCCTGGGAGGTGCTGATACAACGGGTTTGTATACGAAGCAATGGCTGGAAACCATTTTTGGCCCCTTTGTAAAACATCCTGGGGAAGGGAAGGCCATTCAGGAGGTTTTAGAGGGATATATCCGGCTAAACGGTCTGCGCCGTCCGGAAGCCTGCAATGACCGGGTATACCATCCCGCCCATTACCGGGAGGCAGACAGGATGCTGGCTTTGGTGCAGGAGCTGGAGAATAAAAACGATGCCCTGCATGAAAAGCTTTCAAAAACCAGGGCAGGGGACTGCTATTACAGCATGATTTATTTCCCGGCGGCTGCTTCCCTGAATGTATTGAAAATGCATCTGTATGCAGGCAAGAATCATTTGTACAGCGCCCAGGGCAAAGCCGCTGCCAATACCATGGGGGAAAGGATGACAGAATGCATCCAAAAGGACCGGAGGCTGGCTGTGGAGTTTGGAAATTTCAAAGAGGGAAAATGGAGGGGGATGGAGCTGGCCAGTCATATCGGCTTTACCAACTGGAATGAGGAGGACAGCCGCTATCCGGTAAACCATGTGCTGACCCTGCCCCTAAAACCCAGACTGGTGGTATCCAGAGCAGACGGGACAGAGCATTTTACCAACCAGTATTTTCCCATTCCCTTGATCTTGGAGGATTTTGCCCTGTCTGAGGCTTCGTCCCTTTGCCTGCAGATTGCCAATGGGGGAGAGGGAAGGCTGCAGTGGGAAGCAGATGTATGCTGCGGCTGGCTGTGCTGCTCCAAAACCAAGGGCAGTACAGAGGAACAGGAGGAAATCCTTTTAACAGTGGATAAAAGCAGTTTTATCTATGGACAGGTGTATGAATGCAGCTTTCACATCAAAGCCGGCACCGAGTCTGTGCCGGTGCAGGTTCGGGCTGCCAGAAGGGATTTCAGACAGGTTCCTCCTGGCACCTGTATTCCGGAAAACAGAATCTATGCCCTTGGAGCCTGCAGGTATCAGGAAAAGCAGGGAGGCATCTGGCAGGGAAAAAGGGCAGAGTTTCAGGAGCTGACAGATTTTGGAAAATACGGAAGCGCCATGAAGGTGTTCCCTCCCACTGCTTCTTTTTCCCATATTCAGGAGGCCCCCTCCCTGACCTATGGATTTTGGGGAGAGGAGGCGGGGGAGTATTTTTTGGAAATCCGCACCTCTCCTGCCAATCCTCTGGTTTTTGGAGGGAGTCTTGGTTTTTGGGCTTTGGTCAATGGGGAGGAGCTTTTTAACCTGGACACCCTGGGGGAGGGCTATAAGGCAGGAGAGGCAAAAAGCCTGGCCTGGTGTGAAGGGGTGCTGACCCAGGAACACCGGGCCAGGGTAAAAATTCGTTTAAAAAAGGGGATGAACCGCATTCAGCTGATGGCCCGGGAGGCTGGAGCTGCTTTGGAAAGAATCTATCTTTACCCCCTGGAGGGGGCCTGTATCAAACCTTCCTATTTGGGACCGGAGAAGGATACGGTGTATAGAGAAGGAGAGATGGCATGAAAAGGGAGAGGAATGTGGAACGGGGCCATATCCAGGGGGCAGCGAAGGCCTCTATGGACCATAAGAGGGAGTTTCTAAAGGGCAATCCGTTAGGGGGAAGGGGCAGATGATCAATAGGGAAAAAGCCAGGGAGAGGGCCAAGGGGTTGGTGGAGCAGATGACCGTAGAGGAGATGGTTTCCCAGCTGAAATTCGATGCCCCAGCCATTGAAAGGCTGAATATCCCGGCGTATAATTGGTGGAATGAGGGACTCCACGGGGTGGCCAGGGCAGGCACTGCCACAGTTTTTCCCCAGGCCATTGCCATGGCAGCCTCCTGGAACAGGGCTCTTTTGTTCCGCATGGGAGAGGCGGTGGCTTTGGAGGCCAGAGCCAAGTACAATGCGAGCAGAACCCATGGGGACCGGGACATTTATAAGGGGCTGACTTTGTGGACGCCCAATGTAAATATTTTCAGGGATCCCCGATGGGGCAGAGGCCATGAAACCCTGGGGGAGGATCCCTGTCTTACGGCCAGTCTGGCAGTGGAGGAAATCAAGGGCCTTCAGGGGGAGGGACCATATTTAAAAACCGCCGCCTGTGCCAAGCACTTTGCGGTGCATTCCGGGCCGGAGCATCTGCGTCATTCCTTTGATGCCAGGGCAGGCAAAAAGGATCTGTTTGAAACCTATCTTCCTGCCTTTGCCGCCTGTGTCCAGGAGGCCAGGGTGGAGGCGGTGATGGGGGCCTACAACCGCACCAATGGAGCGCCCTGCTGTGCCAGCCAGGAGCTGATGGAGGAGATTCTCCGGGGGAAATGGGGCTTTGAGGGGCATTATGTTTCCGATTGCTGGGCCATTCGGGATTTTCACGAGCATCATGGGATTGCCAAGAACGGGGTGGAGTCCTCTGCCATGGCCCTCAACGCAGGCTGTGATTTAAACTGCGGCTGCTCCTATCTTTGCCTCATGGAGGCCTATCGGAAAAAGCTGGGGAAAAAGCAGACCATCCAGGAGGCTGCCATCCGTCTGTTCACCACCCGGTTTTTACTGGGGATGTTTGAGGAAACAGAATACGATTCTATTCCTTATACGGTGGTGGAATCAAAGGAGCATTTGGAGCTGGCGGCAGAGGCTGCCGGAGAGTCCATTGTTCTGCTGAAAAACAATGGAATTTTGCCTCTTTCTCTGGAAAGGATAAAAACCATCGGGGTGATCGGGCCCAATGCCAACAGCAGAAGCAGTCTGGATGGGAACTACCATGGCACCGCCTCCCGGTATGTTACTGCTCTGGAGGGGATCCAGGACTATGCCGGGGACAGGGCCAGGATTTTGTATTCCCAGGGATGCCACTTGTTTCAGGATAAAACTGAGGCTCTGGCCCAGGCGGATGACCGGATCAGCGAGGCTCTGGCGGTGGCAGAGCACAGCGATGTGGTGATCCTTTGTTTGGGATTGGATGAAAAGCTGGAGGGAGAGGAGGGGGATACGGGCAATGCCTATTCCTCCGGGGACAAAAAGGATCTGGCCTTCCCTCCCTCCCAGGAAAGGCTTTTAGAGGCTCTGCTCAATACAGGAAAGCCCTTGATCCTTTGCTCCTTTACAGGAAGCGCCATGGACCTGGCCTTGGCAAAGGAAAGGGCGGATGGGATATTACAGGTCTGGTATCCCGGGGCCCAGGGAGGCCGGGCCCTGGCACAGATTCTGTTTGGAGAGATTTCTCCCAGCGGCAGGCTTCCCATTACCTTTTATCAGGATTTGTCAGGCTTTGGGGAATTTACGGATTATTCCATGACAGGACGCACCTACCGGTATCTGACCAAAGAGCCTTTGTATCCCTTTGGCTTTGGCCTAAGCTATGGCAGGGCCTTGGTGGAGGAGGCTTCCCTGGAATATACTCCTGGATCCAGGGAGGAGGTTTTGGTAAAGGTTAAGCTCAAAAACCACAGTCTGATTTCCCTAAAGGAGGTGGTGCAGATCTATGTGAAAAACGAAAGTCCTCTGGCGCCTCCTCATCCGGTGCTTTGCGGCTTTGAAAAGGTGGCCCTGGCCCCTGGGGAGGAAAGGGAAATCCAAATAATTCTGGCTTGGGAGGTCTTTTTGGTGGTGAATGAGGAGGGAGAGAGGGTTTTGGACTCTAAACAGGCCATGGTGTATGTGGGGACCTCCGGTCCGGATGAAACAAGCATTGCTTTAACAGGGGCAAGGCCAAGGATCCTTTCTATTGAGCTGAGGTAGGGGAAGAAGGGGAGGTTTGATGATCAGATTTACAGACAATATCTTTTTTCGGCTGATGGGACGGATGGCGGATCTGGTGATACTGAACCTTCTTTGGCTTTGCTGCTCCCTGCCGGTGGTTACCATGGGGGCTGCCACAGCCGCTCTGTATTCTGTAATGCTGCGGCTGGTAAAAAATGAAGAAGGATATATTTTTTCCAGCTTTTTCAAAGCCTTTCGGGAAAATTTTATACAAAGCACCCTCCTTTGGATACTGCTGCTGGCAGGGGGGATTATGCTGGGGGCGGATTTATGGATTTTGGGTCTGCAGCCGAGGCTAAGCTGGCTCCGGTTTCCCCTGGTTGTCTTGCTCTGCCTGATTTTAAGTATTTCCATCTATGCCCTGGCCCTCCAGGCCCGGTTTGAAAATACGGTTCGAAATACTTTAAAAAATGCCTGTATTCTCACCTTTGCCAAGCTCCCGTATACCTTCCTGCTTTTGATCTTAACTGCAGGGCCGGTGATTTTAACCTTCTCCTCCCTTCGCAGCATGGCCATGGGCTTGATTTTCTGGTCACTGATGGGGGTCAGCCTGGTGTCCTATTTAAACAGCCAGATTCTTCGCAGGATTTTTGATTCCCTGTCCTAAGGGATAGATAGACCAGCAGTTTTTTGACCGCCAAAAGATCCGCAAAAACCAGCTGCTGGTCTGCATTTTGTCCTGAAGGAAGCAGCAGGGGCTGTTCTAAGGGCTGTTCTTTTTTACGGGGTCTTTTGCGGTACTCCTTTAGGGTAATGCCGAACTTTTTCTTTACCATGTTGTCAAGGTATTTTCCAGAGGAAAAACCGGATTCCAGACAGATGTCCAGGATTTTCATATGGGTTTGATTCAGCAAAACCAGGGCATGCTCAAAGCGCACTTCTGCCAGGTAGCTGCGGAAGGACATTCCTAAAATGTCTGTAAAAAGATGGGAAAGATAATAGAGAGAAAGTCCCGACTGTCTGGCCAGGTCCGACAGGGAGAGGGTTTCTTTGTAATGCTCATCAATATAATACAGGTAGGGCTCCAGTCTTTGGACCCTGCTTTTTTGCAGTTGTTTGTTTTCTCCAGGGACCAGGGGGGGATTGGTTTGAAAAAGCCGGAACAGGAGGAGATTGGCAAGGGCTGCTGCCTCCAGTTCAAAACCCTTTTCGTGGGAAAGGCAGCAGATGGCCAGACGGCAGCATAGGAGAGCCAGGGCTTTGGTGTTTTCCGGCTGTACCCAAAAGCTGTCAAAATACCATTGGGAAATCCGGGGAAAGTAGGGCTGGCAAAGCTTTGGAGAAAGCTGAATAATCAAAATCTCATTTCGTTGATCCGGGGCACTCAGGGAGTGTACCTGATGGGGGTTGATCAGATATAGATCATGTTTTTCCAGGAGCTTTTCCTCATGATCCACCTTTAGACGGATGCTTCCCTCCAGGATCAAACCAATTTCCAGATCCCTGTGGGTGTGGGGTCTGCGGCTTTCGATGGAGATCAGGAAGGTTTTTAAATATTTCATAGAATAATTCTGGATCCACTCATGTTCGTGCTGCATATATCTTTTCTCCTGGGGTGTCTTTCTGACAGCATACCCGGTCTCATGGCCGCCGGTCAGGGACTTTAGTTGTTGTCCTGGCCGATGGAAGTGTATCAGTGCAGGCATGTATGCTGCGTACAACCATTAGT
>CALISX010000110.1 GCA_938041725.1 uncultured Lachnoanaerobaculum sp. | reverse complement strand
AGAGGGCTTGGTGCAGGGAATGGCTGTCCGGGTCCATGGCCTGGATACAAGCCCGTGGATTGTATTTTTTGATGGCTTTGGCCAAGGATCCCCCCATCAGTCCAAGGCCGATTAAGGTATACAAAGGGGTCATACCTCCTCCTTTCTAAGCAGAACATCCCGGTTTGCTTCTCTTAAAAAAGAAAAATGCAAAGCCAT
Source organism: uncultured Lachnoanaerobaculum sp. (assembly GCA_938041725.1). Lineage (GTDB taxonomy): Bacteria > Bacillota > Clostridia > Lachnospirales > Lachnospiraceae > Lachnoanaerobaculum. The sequence continues at coordinate 2,423 of CALISX010000110.1, read as the reverse complement.
GGTTTCAAATCAAATGGATTGTACCAAAAAATCAGGGGTTTTTCTATGGGATTTCCAAAAGGAACTGTATAAGTCCCTGTGATGCTGCAAGCATGCTCCTCCACATTTTCGCCAGTGAGTGACTTGTGTATTTTCATAATAATAGCAAGTACATAGATATAAAAATAGTATAAATCTTATATTATCCAATGGATAATATAGTGTATAGTCCTTAATAGTATTCAAGGGGTAATGGATTTTCTCTGGGAAAAAATGTATAAGAATAAACAAAGACCGGTTTGGGAGGGAGTCCTTAAACCTTCCTGAGGGATATCTGGAAGGGGGATGGGAGGCTCTGGAAAGGACAGGTTCCACAATTTTTGCAAAATATACAAAATCTTTTGTATAATGGAGGGGTAATTATTGTGGGATTTCATTTCAATTCAAAATGGAACCCTGTTTATTAAAGGAGGATATTTATGGGACTTATACAAGCAGCAGTTGGTGCAGCTGGAGGCGTAATGGCGGATCAGTGGAAGGAATATTTTTACTGTCCCTCCATGGGTTCGGATGTACTGGTAAAGAAGGGGGAAAACCAAAAGGGAAAAAGAAATGCCAATACCAAGGGCAGCGACAATATTATCAGCAATGGTTCCGTGGTGGCCGTCAATGAAGGCCAGTGCATGATCATTGTGGAGCAGGGAGCTATTGTGGAAATCTGCAGCCAGCCTGGACAGTTTGTGTATGATTCTTCCACAGAGCCCAGCATTTTTACCGGCGGTCTGGGACAGGGCATTAAAGCCAGCTTCCAGACCTTTGCCAGACGGTTTAGCTTTGGGGGCGGAACAGGAAAGGATCAAAGGGTATATTTTTTTAATACCAAGGAGATCCTGGGCAATAAATACGGCACGGCAAACCCCATTCCCTTCCGGGTGGTGGATGTGAACAGCGGGCTGGATATTGACATTTCCATCCGCTGCCATGGAGAGTATGCCTACCGTATGGTGGATCCTATTCTTTTCTATAAGAATATCTGCTCCAATGTGGTAAATGAATTTACCCGGGAGGATATTGACTCCCAGCTGAAAAGTGAACTGCTAACAGCCATGCAGCCGGCTCTGGCAAAGATTTCCGCCATGGGTGTGCGTTACAGTGCCCTGCCGGGACATGCCCAGCAGATTGGAGATGCCTTAAATGAGGTATTGTCGGAAAAATGGGAAAAGCGCTATGGTATCAAAATCAGCACCTTTGGCATCAGTTCTGTAACAGCCTCCAAGGAGGATGAGGCTCTGATTAAGGAAATGCAAAAAAGCGCAGCCTTCAGGGATCCCAGAATGGCAGCCGCCCAGCTGGTGAACGCCCAGGCAGCCGCCATGCAGGCAGCCGCTTCCAATACCTCTGCCGGTCCCGCCATGGCCTTTACGGGAATGAATATGGCGGCCAATGCAGGAGGAATCAATGCCCAGAATCTGTTTGCCATGGGACAGCAGCAGAATATGCAGCAGGGCATGTATCAGCAGCCTGGCATGCAGGGCAATATACCGCAGGGTCAGGGCATGTATCAGCAATCAGGCATGCAAGGCGGAAATTCGCAGTACCAGCAAAATCAGCCAGGAATGCAGGGCAATACTCTGAACAAACAGAACCAGAGTGTGCAGGGGGCGGCAGCAACAGGCTTTTGGACTTGCAGCTGCGGAGCTCAGAACAAGGGTAAATTCTGCATGGAATGCGGTAAACCCAAGCCGGCAGGCATGCCTCAGTATAAGTGTGACAAATGCGGCTGGGAGCCCCAAGACCCGCAGCATCCGCCAAAATTCTGTCCTGAATGCGGAGACCCCTTTAATGAGGGCGATATAGTTTAATTTATTGTAGGGGGTAATTAATGCAGCAGAGTGGACTAGATTCTAAAAGAAGTTTTGCGGATTCAAACGCAGTATAAAATAAATATAAAATAATTTAAGGAGAATTCGGTTATGAAAAAAGGTTGTAGTCTTATGAAGACATTATTCAGCGTTTTAATGGTAATGGCAATGATGGTATTTATTGCCGGCTGCGGCAGCAGTGAAGAAAAGGGTGTGTTTGTACAGGAGGAAGGCTCTACAAAGATAACCTATGAAGTATACCATAAAAAGGATGCGGTAACTAAGGTTAAGATGATAACAGAGTCAGATGCAAAGGAATTAGGAGATATATCGGACGAAGAATTAAAAAAGTTCCTTGACGAAGCTGTTGAATCATTTAAAAAAGAGATGGAAGGTGTTGATGGTATTGAAATAACCGGCGACGTAAAGGAAGGCAAGGCAACTATGGAAATAACCGCAGATGTTGAAAAGGTTAAAAAATCATCCCCTGATAAAGCTAAAGAGCTGCTGACGGATGAAGCAGATATTTCAAGCTATGAGGCTGTAAAGGCATCCTTAAAGAAAATAGGCTTTAAAGAAAGC
>CALISX010000109.1 GCA_938041725.1 uncultured Lachnoanaerobaculum sp. | reverse complement strand
AAATTGCGGATATTTCGGTGTTTGATACCATTTCGGCTCATGTCAAACTCATCGAGAGAAACAACGTACTTCGGGAAGTTGTCCCGGATGTTATCATACGCCCCAAACTCACGATTGACTGTCTCCTCCGACGCCAGCAGATAAGTGACCTGCACATACAGCTTTTCGCTGCGCTTGCTGCATACAAAATCAATTTCCTTATCTCCCGTTCTGCCGACAGTCACTTCGTAGCTGCGACGCAGCAATTCAAGATAGACGATGTTTTCCAGAATAAGATTGATATCCCGCATATTGCCGCCGAAAACAGCCTCGCGAATACCGTGATCAGCAATATAATACTTCTCGTTGAAGGCAAGAATCTGTTTACCTTGCAAATCTTTGCGCTTCACCTGATAGAACAGGTAAGCCTCGCAGCAGTATTTAATATAGTTCAGAATTGTTTCCGAGGCAACAGTACGCTGCTCGTTTTTCAGAAACTTTGCAAGAGAGGTTGCGGAGAAGGTGGTACCCACATTGGCAGTCACATAGGCAATGATCCGTTCCAACAAGTCAACATCTCGGATTTTATTTCGTTTCACGACGTCCTTGAGCTGGACCGAGTTAAATAGGTCATGAAGATATTGCTTGGACGGAGCATCCGCATAGCGGATGTTTACAAGATAAGGCATACCTCCGGCAAGCAGGTACTTTTGGAAACACTGCTGGACTGACTCATTGGGGACAATCGAACGGTACAGCTCCATGAACTCTCCAAATGAGAAGGGATAGATCACAAACTCCACATACCGTCCCCCCAAATAAGTCGCAAGCTCACCGGACAGCAGCCTTGCATTTGAGCCGGTGATATAGATGTCGCAATCCAGCGAAACGCGGAAAGAGTTAATACACTTTTCCCAGTCCTTAACCTCCTGTATTTCATCAAAGAACAGATAGACTTTGCCTTCTATCTCTAGAACTCTCCTGATGATCTCGTCGTGCAGAGCCTGAGGGGTTTGCAAATGGGAGCAGCTCATATCTTCAAAGTTGATCGAGATAAACTGCGTCGGATTGACGCCGGACTCTGTAAGTTCTTGCTTGATCAGTTCCAACATGACCGACTTCCCACAGCGGCGGATACCAGTCATAACCTTGATAAGATCCGATCCGATGAACGGACGGATACGGCTCATATACCGTTCGCGTTTGATCATAAATATTAGTCTCCTTTCCGTGGGTGACCATAGTATATCATATCTACAAGTAAAACCCAATGGAGAAACTGTAAATTCATAAGTTATAACTGATAAAATATAGAATTTGACAGGCTGTTTCAGATAAACTTTGAAGGTGCTAATAAAAGGCTATGTGCAAAGCTCTCTATATCGGTAAAACAAGGTATTGCAAGTCAAAACAAGAGATTAAAAAAACTTCTTTTCATTTGTATATAGCAGGGAGCATGGGATAATCCCACACTCCCTCCTCAATTACAAGCTCCAATGGCTTATTTATGGTGGTGCCAACCGTCGGCATGGGGGGGTTACTAAATACGTATGTACTAACCGGCGTTTATATCAGAAAAACGAATGATGCAGCCTCTACTATCTAATTTCGGTACCAACATACGCATACTGAGATGTTCCTTCCTGTACTCCCTTAAACGCATTGCCTGAAAACCTTTTCCATCGTTCTCGTTCCAATCTACCGTTGCATTTTTGGCAACTGAAAAAGCCCGATTCAAGTTGGTGTCGTAGTAATTCGGAACCCATTTTCCGCTTCCATCCACCTTCCATTTCCAAAGAAATTCTATTAAAATTTCCCATACCGCAGCCGCAAAGACACCTGTCTTCCCCCCATCAGCTCCTGAAAAATGGGCAGAGACTTTTTAATCTTGTCCTCCGGGGTGCAGTAGGCCAGACGCACATATTCCGGAACCCCAAAGCTCCTTCCCGGCACCAGCAAAAGATTTTTCTTTTTTGCCCTTTCACAAAAGACCTCCCCGTTTCTTTCCGGGGTTTTGATCAGCATATAAAAGGCTCCCTGGGCCCTGGCAGTTTCATATCCCATGGCAGCCAGCTCTCTTTCCAGCAGATCCCTGTTTGTCCTGTATGGCTCCAGGTTTGGCGCTGCTCCCAAACATTCTTTAATCACCCTTTGAAACAAAGAGGGAGCGCATACATAGCCCAGGCTTCTGGCGGCACCGGCCACTGCTGCCATTACCTCCTCCCACTGGGGCAGGGTGTTCGGCACCAGCACATAGCCGATACGCTCTCCCGGCAAAGACAGGGATTTGGACCAGGAATAACACACAATGGTATCCTTGTACAACAGCGGCAAAAAAGGCGGACGCTCTTTGGTAAAATACAGCTCACGGTAGGGCTCATCGCTGATCAAAAAGATTCTTTTTCCAAACTCCTTTTCCTTTTTTTCCAAAAGACGGCATAAACTTTCCAAACATTCTCTGGAATAAATCATCCCGGAAGGATTGTTAGGAGAATTGATAATCACGCCCTTGGTAAAAGGCCCGATTCTTCTGGCCAGGGCATCCAAATCCGGTTCCATATCCTCCTTGCAGGGACAAAGCACAAATTTCCCTCCCTGGCTTTCCACAAAAACCCGATACTCTGGAAAATAGGGAATATTGGCAACAATCTCTTCCCGGTTGTGCTCCAAAAGAGCACGGAAGGTGATATTTAAAGAGGCTGCGCTGCCGCAGGTCATAAAAATATTGCGTCCGGTATAGGCAGTGGCAAAGCGGGCGTTCAAGTCCTCAGCCACCGCCTGGCGCACCTGGGGATCCCCGGGAGCAGAGGTGTAGCCATGGTACCCTATGGGGTCCTCCTCCCTGAGGATCCGGGCGATGGCATCCTCCACCTGGCGGGGGGCCGGCACACTGGGATTTCCCAAACTAAAATCCAGCACATTCTCCTCTCCGATCCTTGCTGCCACTTCTCTTCCATACTCAAACATATCCCGAATTACGGATCTTTGTTTCCCCAACTCCAACATTTTCTTTGAAATCATAGCGCACCTACTTTACTCAATTATATGATATCCCTGCCCAGTCCTTCCTCTATTGCCGCAGCACGGTGACGGAGGCCCTGGCGGGAAGGCAGACAGCTGTTTCTCCCACGTTTTTTATATAACCATACCGTTCGCAGATATGATCCGGACACTCACTGTGTATAAAGGCGATTCCATGATCCTTTACCTCCAGGTGGATCTGGATCTGGTTGCTTTCCAGGTCATAATGAGCATCCTTATTCAGATCAATCCGCATCTCCTGACCCTGTCCGTATTTTAACAAGGCTACCCTTCCCCGTTTTTTATTTAAAAACAGAAAAAGGCTGATTCCCAGACAGATGACCAAAACTGCTCCGATCAGGAGAATGTCATTTCTTTTTAATTCCATGCTTCAGCACTTCTTTCTCATGGGCAAGTTCTTCAGCCATGACTGCCTCCCCCGGCGCCCCCTTGGTATTTCTCCTCTCCACACAGCTTTTCAGGGAAAGCGCCTCATAAATATCCTCTCCAAAGGCCGGAGATTCCCCTTGAAATACTGCCAAAGACAGCTCCTCCAGATTTTTCCCCTGGTTTATGGCCAAAAGCACCAGCCGCCCCACAATGCTGTGGGCATCCCTAAAGGCAATGCCCTTGTTTACCAGATAATCAGCTGCATCTGTGGCATTGGTATAACCTCCCCTGGCGCTTTTTTCCATTCGATCCTTTACAAAATGCAAAGAAGAAAGCATCCCTGTCATGATCCTGATACAGTCTTTTACCGTATCCATGGCATCAAAGGAAAGCTCCTTATCCTCCTGCATATCCTTGTTGTAGGCCAGGGGCAAACCCTTCATGGTGGTAAAGAGAGCCATCATGGCTCCATACACCCTGCCGCATTTGCCCCGAATCAACTCCGCCATATCCGGATTTTTTTTCTGGGGCATAATGGAGGAGCCGGTGGAATAGGTATCATCCATTTCCACAAAACGGTACTCATCTGTATTCCAGATAATAATCTCTTCAGACAGTCTGCTTAAATGCATGGCCAAAATGGAAAAATCCGAAAGGGTTTCCAAAAGGTAGTCCCTGTCGCTGACAGAATCCATACTGTTTTCTGTGGCCTTGTCAAAGCCCAAAAGCTTTGCACTGTATTCCCGATCCAGAGGATAGGTGGTGCCTGCAAAGGCCCCTGCCCCCAAGGGACATTCATTTAACCTTGCCTTACAGTCCTCCAAACGGTGCAGATCCCTGGCAAACATCTGGAAATAGGCCCCCATATGATGGGCCAGGGTGGTGGGCTGCGCCTTTTGCAAATGGGTAAATCCCGGCATCCAGGTGTGGATATTCTCCTCCCCAATCCGGTGTATCACCTCCAAAAGCCCTGTTAAAAGCTCCATGGTTTCCTCCAGCACATCCCTTGTATAAAGCTTCATATCCAAAGCCACCTGGTCATTTCTGCTGCGGCCTGTATGAAGTTTTTTTCCGGTTTCTCCAATCCGGCTGATCAACTGGCTCTCCACAAAGGAATGGATGTCCTCATAGCCTCCTGAAAAGGCCAGCCTTCCCTCCTGCAGATCCCTTTCTATTCCCTTAAGCCCCTCTGCAATCTCCTGCGCTTCCCCGGGGGTAAGAATGTTCTGCCTGGCCAGCATGGCAACATGGGCAATGCTTCCCCGGATATCCTGGGGAAAAAGCCTTTGGTCAAAGGAAAGGGACTCATTAAACTCCTCCACCAGACCATCGGTTTCCTTGGTAAATCTGCCACCCCAAAGCTTCATATTGCGTCCTCCATTATTCCTCTTCCTCTGCTTCTGAAGGAAGATCCCCTGTGTTTTGGGTATCCTCCGGTACAACATCAATCCCCACTTCTATAAAGTCTTCATCTGTAAAATCTTCATCCGGGTCTGAATCCTCCGGGAACCGATCCTCATCCTCTTCCGAAAGGCTTTGTTTTGGTTCTAAAGTCTGCCGAGGCATTTTCACCAATTCCAGCTTCATTTCAAGAGGTTCATCAAAAACCAAAGCCTCCTCCGGCTCTTCCCCGGATTTTACAGCATCGGCCTTGGACTTTCTCATTCTTAGTGCCCTTTTTGCTCCTGAATTTTTCCAGGAAATACGTCCCTTTCCTCTCTTTTTACGCTTCTCCAAGGTTTTGGACAGAAGATAAATCAGTACCAGAAGAAGCACTGCGCCTCCAGTAAGCAAAGCACCTGCATACAGCCCCTGGGGCATGTAGGAAAATTCCAGGGTATGCTTTCCCTTTGTCAGGGTTACTCCTAAAAAGGCGGAAAAAACCTCATGGGTTTCTGCCGGTTTTCCATCCACTGTGACCTTCCACCCCTTATCATAGGGAATGGAGGTAAAGAGGGTTCCCTCCTCCGAAAAATCCACACTGCCCTGAATGTTTGTATCGGAAAAATGGGTAATGGTCATGGGCTGGGTACCTAGCTTATCAAAAACCGCCTTTAAAGCCATGTAGTCAAATCGGTAAACCCTGGCGTCAAAGTCTCCCTCCTCTTCCCCTCGAAGGGTAGCAGTTTCTCCCTTTACCAGATTTCCCAGTTCCAAAAGATAATGCCTCTTGACATTATCAAATGTTTTATTCAGAGTTCCATCATTGGTTTCAAAAATAACCTGATCCACTGCAGGGGCTGTAACATAGGCATAGTAGAGTCCTGTGATCGGCACTTCAAAGCGCACCTCCTGTCCCTCCAATCCAGACTCCACCTCCACCAAAGTTGGGTCTGTATTCAGCAGTATGCTTAGGTCGTTTTGCACATCCACAGGATTACCCAGATCCAGCATCCATCCCTTCTCCATATCCTGGGGAATCCCATAGGCCAGGGGCAGGGTATAGGGATTTTCATATAAATAGGTATCACCGGAAATCTCCACCAGCTTCAGCCAGGAATTCTCGCTGATACCAGTATACAGACCGTATTTAATAGCAAAGAGCATATCCATTAAAGGCGTTTGGCCTGTAATGGAATAGGCATTGGTAGAGGCTTCGTTTCCCAGCTTTTGGAATAAATTGCTTAGAGATGCCTGGGCTGTGGAAGAAAACAAGGACTCCGAAGGGAAATTCATAAAAGCCCCGTCATTTTTGGTCTTTCGGTTCACCTTGTCAAAACGGTAAAAATCTCCCTTGGGAAGCTTTTCTACCAGATATTTCACATCTTTCCAGTCCTCTGTATAGGTGGTACGGTTTACCGTGGTGACACTGGTGCCTGTGGTATTGATGGAGGCCTCCACCACCACCAAAATCAAAGCCAGCGTTCCCAAAGCCAGCTGGGACGCCCGCCCTGCCAAACGCAGATGCAAAAGGAGTCCATAGAGGCAGGTTAAGGCCAAGGCCCAGTAAAAAACCCCAAAGAAAAAGCCTTCGTCTGTAATCAGCTTTTGGGCCAGCAAAATAAATCCCAGGGAGAGAACGATGGCAAAATGCAAATGTCTTTCCTCATTCCCCTCTGGCCGGTTGTAGGCCTTAAAGCAAAGATACAGCACCAAAAAAATATAAATAAAGCTCTGTCTGGCAGGGAGAGAATTGGGATAATGCAGTCCATGCCAAATATAATTCAATACATTAATAGAAAAACTGGCCAGGAAAAACAACAGCATGCCCCCATAGACAGCCTTTTCCCGCAGCCGCAGTTTTTTATTGCAAAAATATAAAATCAGCAATAAAAAAATCCCTGTTCCGCAGTAAATATTGGGCCAGTGATCCAGTCCGATTTCCACCTCCACATTGGGCATATGTCTGGCCAGCATATCAAAAATAGAAAAATAGGAGGTAAAGGTCTGGGGAAAACTGATCTCCGATGAGGCAGTGTGCTGCAGAGCATAAATTTCCGGAAGGAGCACCACAGCGCTGAGGGCTCCGGCCAGCAGGGAATAAAAAGCAAAGCGGACACCCGACTGAACGAACTCTCTGAGGGTGTTTTTGTGTTTTAAAATCTGCAGTACAAAGAAATAAAAAATCAAAAAAATGCAGACCATAATGGAGATATAGTAATTAGATAAAATACTAAGCCCCAGGGTAATGGTGTACAAAAGCCTTTTTTTCCGAAATACCAGCCGTTCTGCTCCCAGGCAAATCAAGGGAAAAAGCCAGATACAGTCCAGCCACATAATATTCCAGCTATAGGCTGCCATATATCCGGACAGAGCATAAAAAATCCCAAAAAAACCAATCCCTGCATCCTCCCCCTTGGAATGTCTGGAAAGATAGTAGGAAAAGCTCAGTCCTGAAAGTCCGATTTTAAACACAATCAAATAGGTCATGAACTCAATCACATGGTTTTGGGGAACCAAAGCCACCAGCCAGTTCAAAGGAGAGGCCAGGTAATACGCATACAAGGCAGAGAAATTCACTCCCATACCGATGTTCCAGCTGTAGAAAAGGCTGCCTCCATGGGCCAGCTTATATTTCATCTCTGCAAAAAAGGGTGCATATTGATGGTACATATCGGTACGCAAAAAGCTGTTTTCACCAAAAGGAAAAATACCCCGTTCAATGAAAATCGCAATCATAATGATCACAGGCAACGCAAAGGCTATAATGAAGCCCTCCTTTTTTCCATATCCATTGCCCGTTTTTTTTCTCTCATTCATATTTGTTTTCTTCCTCCTGATACTCCTTTTTGCAGGCATACATCCCTTAGATTATAGTAAAGCCCCATGCATTTGACAACAATAAATCTCCTTTCCTTCCCTTTATCTCCTGGCTTTATATACAGTTTTTAAAAAAAATGATATACTTCCCAATAATACCGTATAAGTCCCCAGAGATTCAACCCATGGATGCCACGCTTGCATGAACCGGCATATGGGGATGGTGTTGACATTTATTTTTCGGATTGTTAAGATTACTTTTGTTTTGGAGGAAATATGAGAAGAGTATATTCACTGATCGTTGACAATACCGCAGGCGTGTTAAGCCGGATTGCTGGACTGTTTTCCCGCAGAGGGTATAATATTGAATCCCTGACAGTGGGAGCAACGGGGAACCCTGCTTTTTCCCGGATGACTGTGGTCTCCATCGGAGATGAGGACACCCTGGAGCAAATCGGCAAGCAGCTGAAAAAGCTGGAGGATGTAAAGGATCTGCGGATTTTGGAAGAGGGCAAAAGCGTCTTCCGTGAGCTTATTATGGTAAAGGTACGGGCCAATGCCTCCCAAAGACAGGACATTGCTGCCGTGGCAGAGATCTTCAGAGCCACCATTGTGGATGTGTCAAAGGACTGCCTTACAGTGTTGCTCACCGGAGACAATTCCAAGCTGGAAGCCTTGGTCAATCTCCTGGGGGATTACGAAATTCTGGAGCTGGCAAGAACCGGTCTTACCGCCTTGGCCAGAGGAAGTGAAGACATCGTCCTGATCCATTGATTTCCATATCTTTGACTGCAGCCAGTTCCATGGGGCAGGGCAAGGGAGAAGGTCCGACCTGTGGTTACAAGCTGTCTGCAAAGGAAACACGGCTTTGGTGTTTTTTTGGTGCCCGAGAAAATAGGGAACACTCCCTTATTTCCTTTAGAAAACGTTCTATAGTTAGGAGGCAATTATGTCTAAAATTTATTATCAAGAAGATTGCAATCTTTCCGCCCTGGAGGGCAAGACCATTGCTGTAATCGGCTATGGCAGCCAGGGACATGCCCAGGCTTTAAATGCCAAGGACAGCGGCTGCAAGGTTATCATCGGTCTGTATGAGGGCAGCAAATCCTGGGACAAGGCTGTAAAGCAGGGCTTTGAGGTTTTCACTGCTGCAGAAGCCGCAAAAAAAGCTGACATCATTATGATTTTGATTAATGATGAACTGCAGGCAGATCTTTATGCCCGGGAGGTTGCCCCCAATCTTTCCCAGGGAAATATGCTGATGTTCTCCCATGGTTTCAATATTCATTTCGGATGTATCAAGCCTCCTGCCAATGTGGATGTTGCCATGATTGCTCCCAAGGGTCCCGGCCACACGGTGCGCAGCGAATACCTGGAGGGCAAGGGAGTTCCCTGTCTGGTGGCTGTGGAGCAAGACGCCACCGGAAAGGCTTTGGAGCTGGCTTTGGCCTATGCTCTGGCCATTGGCGGTGCCAGAGCCGGGGTTTTGGAAACCACCTTCCGCACAGAAACAGAAACAGACCTCTTCGGAGAGCAGGCAGTACTTTGCGGCGGTGTCTGCGAGCTGATGCAGGCAGGCTATGATACCCTGGTGGAGGCAGGCTATGACCCCATCAACGCTTATTTTGAATGTATCCATGAAATGAAGCTGATTGTGGATCTGATCTATCAGTCCGGCTTTGAGGGGATGCGGTATTCCATTTCCAATACAGCCGAATACGGAGATTATATTACCGGACCTAAGATCATCACAGAAGAAACCAGAAAGAATATGAAGAAAATTCTCTCTGACATTCAGGACGGTACCTTTGCCAAGGATTTCCTGGTAGAGATGTCTTCCGCCGGACGCCAGGTGCATTTCAATGCACTGCGCAAAAAGGCAGCAGAACACCACTCCGCCAAGGTTGGAGAGGAGATCCGCAAGCTGTACAGCTGGAACAATGATGAGGAAAAGTTGATTAACAACTAAAAAAGCGGAGCGTTTAGGCCCGCAGTCTTTGCAGACTGCGGGCCCAAAGCCCCGGCGGCA
>CALISX010000108.1 GCA_938041725.1 uncultured Lachnoanaerobaculum sp. | reverse complement strand
TTTATGATGCGATTAAGGGAATGGATATCCTCTACTTTTCATTTTCAATCTTTTCTCCTGTGCAGGGCATCCGGGGATTTTGGGGTTTACAGACGGCCCAAAATCATAAAGGCGATAATCAGTCCATACAGGCAGACACCCTCGGCCAGGCCCACAAAGATCAAGGACTTACCCAAAATAGAGCCGTCCTCGCTGATGGCACCCAAAGCGGCAGAGGCAGCAGCAGAAACGGCAATGCCGCCTCCCACACAGGCCAGACCCACAGCCAGGGCAGCAGCGATATAGCCCAGTCCCGTGGCAGAGGCAGCAGAAGCCGTCTCCTCAGCAGCAAAGGCATTGCCGGAGAAGAACAGTCCCATGGAGAGAAGGATGGTGCCAAAGAAGAAAAGCAGATTCAGGGCCAAGGCTCTTTTATATCTTCCCTTGCTTTTTTCTCCCAGAACAAAGGCTCCAAAGGGGAGTGCAATACTTAAAATCAAGGCAGCTGCTAATGTGATTTTTACCAATGTACTCATGATAAACTCCTAAAATAAATAAATGATGGGCAAAGGACAAAGGGGTTCTCTTTGTCCTTTGCTATTGCAAGCCCCGCAAAGCAGGGCGGGATAACACACAGGACATGCAGGTACCGCAGGGGGTGTCCCAAACCCTATTTTCCATAGGGCAAAAACTCTCTGCCTGTACCGCTGTAAAAACGGGAAAACAGCTCATAGTATTCCAGACGAAGCACCTGGATGCCTACAATCAGTCCCTCCATACCCATGACAAAGAGATTGCCAAGGACAATGCCAAACCAGTTGATGCTGCCGCTTTGGGCACCGGAAAGCATGAGAACCACCTCCATCATGGCGGCGTGGCTTACAGCAAAGGCTCCCACCCTTACAAAGGACAGGCTGTTGGAAAAGTAGCTCAGGAGCACTTCAAACAATTCAAAGACCCCCTGCACCAGAAACATTCCCTTTTCCTTAGGCAGGATCTGGGCTTTTTTTTCAATCAAATGGGTTAAGGGTTCCTTAAAAAAGATCAGCATCAAAGGCAGGATGAACATAATGGACAACAATCCTGCAGCCGGCACCGGGTGCCCCGTCATAAACAGTACCAGGATGGCAGCGGCGGCAGCATAAAAAAGCAGTCCTGCAGCGCCATTGGTATCAAACCAAGCTTCTCCCGGCTGTCTTAGGCGCAGCCGGTTGATGATATTTAAAAGCATCATCAGGATAATAACACCCATGCCCAGGGCAACGGATACAATGAACACGGTATTTAAGTTGCCAATCACCGGCAGGGCGGTCATGGCCTTGGCGGGACGCAGCCAAAGAGGGTCTATGATATCCTCAAAGCCAAAGACAGAGCCAAACAAAAGCCCGAAGATACAGGAGAAAAAGCCGCATCTGGCAATGATGGCAGCCAGACGGGATTTTTTCAGCCGGGCCAGCAATAGACCTGCTGCCAGCAGCACGGCTCCCTGTCCCATATCGCCGAACATAAATCCAAAGAGGATGGAATAGGTAATGCCGATGAGGGGGGTGGGATCCAGCTCCTTGTAGTTTGGCAGTCCATACATTTCCACAAACATTTCAAAGGGACGGAACAAGGGGTTGTTTCGCAGTTTTGTGGGTGGGCCGGAGAACAGGTTGCTGTGATCCTTTTCAATGACGCAAAAGGCATCCGGATCATTTTCAATTTCCAGGTACAGCTGGTCAGCATCATCGGCGGTGAGCCAGCCGCAAAGGATGTAAAAGGGTCGCTTTCCCTGCTTATTCATGCGGGTGGCGGCTGCCAGCTTGCGGATGTCAAAGTTTTTATGGAACTTTTCCAAACGGCTGCAGGCAGCAAAAAACTCCTTTTTTTTGGCACGGAGGGCATCCAGAATCTGTCGATCCTTTTCCTCGATCTGGTCGGTGATCTGGGTGATGGTTTCTTCCAAATGTTCTGCAGCCTGTTTTGGAGTGCCCTCATAGCCCTCGGGCAGATAAAAACGTTCAAAATGCATGGAGGAATAAATGGCATCCACCTTTTCCGCCTTGCTGGCAGGGACAAAATATACTCCCCAAACCTTGTCGTCAATCTCCCTGGCTTTGTGGAAAATGGAATCCACGCCCTCATACACAAAGCTCATGAGCTTGTCGTAGTATTCCCTGGTCATGGAGCCGAAGCGGAACTTCACATACTTAAAGTGCAGGATGGCTTCGGTATCATAATTGAGACCGATAAAGTAATTTACACTTTTTAATCTTTCCTGGTAATGGGTCAGGTTGGTCTGGAGTTTTTCCTTTTCCAGAGTCAGCACATCCACTCTTTGGGAAAGCTCCTCAATCAGGCTGGCTGCCTCCTGTACACTGGGAAGGGGCCCGCTAAAAGCGGTGTCTGTATCGGTAAAGCTTTCCCTTAGGGTTTGGGCCTTGGCAAATGCCTCCTTGTAGGGATCCGGATCTGTAAAAGGATACAGTCCCTTTACATTCTTTAGTTCGGAAAGGGCATTTTCCAGTTGAATATCATATTTGGAAAGATATTCCTCAATCACCCTGTCAATGTCGTCCTTTGGCCCGGTGATACTCAAGAATTTCATTCTTTCAATCATGGGGAAGACCTCCTTGGGTCGTATTTTAAAATGGTGGTTTCTATTTCACTGGGAGGAATGGAGTAACGGATGGACTCTATAATCTCAATGATGGTTTCAATCTCCAGCTCCCTGAAATACAGGTAGGCCTCCAAAGCTGCAATGGAATAAGGATCCTGTCTGGCTGTCAGACTGATCATATAGTCCATGGTACCAGCATAAAATTCCTCCAGGGTGGGTCTGGACTTAAACAGCTTTTGATTCAGGATCCCGTAATAGGTTGTATCAAAAATCTGTCGAAATCCCTCCAGTCCCTCTGCCTCTGTCATGGCTTTGATCTCCTCTGGAGAAAGCTTGTAATAATGGGGAAGCAGTATGCTGTACAAGGATGCCGGAGAGATGGGGTAATACTTCTTGGTACGGTAAATCCACTGGAGATTTAAAAGGTCGCAGCGGGTGCCTAAGATGGTTAAAAGGGTTTTGGTTTCCCTTCCTTTTAACTCCTTTTTGGCAAAGGCAAAGCAAATATCAAAGTAATACTTGTCCAAGGCCAGTTCATATTGAAAAATATCTCCCTCCCCTTTGGACAAAAAAGGATGCACTACCCTGTAGTAAGGGGTGTTCTTCATACTTTCCAAAAGCTCCTGGAGGGTTCTGGCGTTTTGGATCCCGTCCAGATCCACCTTCCTGTGCTGCTGGATAAAGTCCCTGTAGGCTCCCAGATCCATGGACAGGGGCCGTCCGCTTACAATATCCCGAAGAAAACGCTTCATCAGATAGATCTCATAATACATGGCCACCAGGTTTAAGTACTTGCGGGGCACCCCTGTGGTAAACTTATAAAGCCGGATAAACTCCTTCATGGAGCTTAGGAATAAGATCTGCTCAATGTCCCCCCGGTGCAAAGCAGAGATGTCCCAGCCTGCAAAGGCATTTTTGTAGTAGCGGTAGGACAGCAGTTCTGTCAGAGCCGAGGGAATGTCCGGGCACTGGGTCAGCCTTTGAAATCCGGCGGGGGTGATCAAATCCCTGGACATGGCATGGAGCTTTGTGTTTAAAGATACATACCGAAGCAGACTCATGGTGTTACTCCTGTGATTTTTTCCAGCAGTTCCTGGACAATCCGGGTATGATTTTCCTCGTAGGAAGCCTGAAGCAGCGCCAGGTTTTTTTCAGAGGCCATACGCAAATCATCCAGTTTTTTCCGGGTGGCCGCTTCCATTTCCTTTTGTAAAGACAAAATACGGTCCTGGGTTTCTTGCTCCAGATTTTGCTCCCATTCTTCCCGCAAAGAATCCATTTCAGCCTGTATGTCCTTTTTTTGGACATTGGCCTCCTCTACAATGGAGGAGGCAGCATCCTCAATGTTTGATAGTCGGGTAATTATATCATTCATGGAAACCTCCTGTTTATAATGCAGCGATTTTTGGACTTACTGTATAAGTCCCCGGACGGCGGAAATGTA
>CALISX010000107.1 GCA_938041725.1 uncultured Lachnoanaerobaculum sp. | reverse complement strand
TGTATGTACTGATTTTAAATATTATCGGGGTACTGGTAATATTCAGTGCAACCAATGGAAGCAGGGAGCTGCTGTTGAAGCAGTTTATTGGAATAATTATCGGCACTGTTGCCATGATTTTTCTGTCACTATTTCCATATAAGGAACTTGTGAAACTTTCCTGGTTGGTGTATGGTCTTTGTATTGTTTTGTTGCTGATTGTGATTTTCTTTGGCTACCGCCCTTTGAACGCCGGAGCCAAACGATGGATCAAGCTTCCTGCTTTGGGACTGATTCAGGTTTCAGAATTTGCAAAGATCGGATTAATCATTTTTTACGCACAACTGTTGACGAAATACCGAGAATATATTGACCGCTTTCGCTATTTATTACTTTTTGCCGGACTTTTGGTTCTTCCCTGTGTACTGATTATGGCAGAACCGGATCTGTCCACCACTGTCGTGATCACTGTGATCGTGCTGTGTATGCTCTTTTGTGCAGGAGTGAGCTATAAGTGGATTGCGGGAGGGTTTGCTTGTGCTGTATCGTTCATGGCTGTTCTACTCTTTGCACTGCAGCACAATGTCATACCTGTTTTAAGAGGCTATCAGGCAAACAGAATTCTGGCTTGGATTCACCCCTCCGACTATACGGATATGAATATGCAGCAGGACAACTCCATCATGGCCATTTCATCCGGCCAGTTACTAGGTAAGGGACTGAATAATAATACACTTGCATCCGTGAAGAACGGAAACTTTCTTTCTCAGGAACAGACGGATTTTATCTTTGCTGTTATTGGCGAGGAACTGGGATTTGTAGGGTGTATCGCAGTGGTGACACTGTACGCACTCATAGTTTTGGAATGTCTTTATCTTGCTTCAAAAGCGGTTAATTTACAGGGTAGGCTTCTTTGTACAGGCTTCGCTGCACTGATAGCTTTTCAGAGCTTTACCAATATTGCCGTAGCCACTGGTCTGTTCCCCAATACAGGACTGCCTCTGCCCTTTATCAGCTACGGGGTCAGTTCCGTTGTGAGTCTGTTTTTAGGCGTGGGAATTGTGGTAAATGTGGCTTTGCAAAGAAAGTGACGGATTTGGAGGGTTATTATGAATATTGGTTTGATTGCACATGATGCTAAGAAGAAACTTATGCAGAACTTTTGTATAGCATACCGGGGAACCCTGGCAAGACATGTTTTATATGCTACGGGAACCACAGGACGGCTGGTGGAAGAGGTTACCAATCTTAATATTCATAGATATTTGGCAGGGCATCTGGGGGGAGAACAGCAGATTGGGGCCCAGATTGAAAACAATGATATGGATCTTGTGATTTTTTTAAGGGATCCCTTTACCAAAAAGTCTCATGAGCCTGATGTGGATAATGTGGTTCGGCTGTGTGATACCCATAATATTCCCCTGGCCACCAACCTGGCTACGGCAGAGATTTTGATCCGGGCCATGGAGCGGGGAGATTTTGAATTCAGAGAGGCATACAGATAATTTTTCATGAATGGACAAGACATAAAAAGATCCAGAAAACACACTTCGAAAGGAACAGGCCCCTTATGGATCGGGGGGCTTGTTCTTTTGTTTTTTTTACTGGGATTATTTTTTTTCAGAGACTATTTCCGCACCTCCACCTATGATTTTGATGAAAGGATTGCAGAGGGGATCTATGCGGATTTTGTGGTGGATCCCTTTGCAAAGGATCTGGCAGTGCTGGCTTCTTCCGATGTGAATGTGACAGACATTGCCGCCACTTCCTGCATTCTGGCTGGAGAGGGGGGAGAATTGCTTTCCTCCAAGGCTGCTACCTTAAAGCTGTATCCTGCCAGCACCACCAAGGTGATGACCGCCCTTTTGGCTTTAAAATACGGCAATCTTTCAGATATGGTGACGGTGCCTCCGGAAAGCACCATTACAGAGACGGGAACCAGTCTGGCGGGGATTCATCCCGGGGACAGCCTGACCCTGGAACAGCTTTTATACGGTTTGATGCTTCCCTCCGGCAATGATGCTGCCAATGCCATTGCCGTGCATGTGGGGGGAAGCATGGAAAACTTTGTGGAAATGATGAATAAGGAAGCCCAGCGAATCGGGGCAGTGGATACCCATTTTGTGAACGCCAATGGCCTTCATAATGCAGAGCATTACACCACCGCCTATGATTTGTATTTGA
>CALISX010000106.1 GCA_938041725.1 uncultured Lachnoanaerobaculum sp. | reverse complement strand
TTGATATTCGCTCTATATTCAAAACGTCCCTGTTTTTATGAACTTATTCTCCTTCCTCCATCTGATAGGGTGCCATATCATATTTTTTAACAAAGTCAATGAAACGACTCAACCTTTGAGAAATAAAACCTCCCTTTTTCCAAATAAGCCCAAAGCGGGCGGTGGATTTAGGATAGAGTGGGATCTGAACAAAGTCAAGGGGATTTACTGCCACAGAAGCATACAAAAAAGCCCCGCTCCTCCCCGCACCACGTTCAAAATGGTATACAGCTGGCTGGAATACATGAAAACCCGAGGCTTTATCCCTGCCGCCTCATATTTGGAAAAAATCATACGATTCAGCACCGAATCCGTATTAAACAGCACAATGGATTCCCGAGAAAGCATTTCCATGGTGATTTTTTTCTCTTTGAAATAGGGATGGGTTCTGGATACACAATACACAATGGTATCCTCCATGATTTGATGGGAATGGTACTGGTCCACATTGGGAAAATCCATATTTACAAAGGCCAGATCCAAAGCATCCGTATCTACCAAAGCCCTGGCCCTGGCAGAACCATATTCCAAAAGCTGCAGAGGAATTTGGTTTTTTTCCAAAAATGCATCTGCCAAACGGGGGAAAAACACCAGACTGATAATGGGGGGAATGCCGATTTTTAAGGGCGTTTGGTTCTGTGCCAAATCTGAAAACTCCATATACATTTCCCGGCGCTGCTTTAAAAGCTGCTCGGCCCTTTGATAAAACTGCTCTCCTTCTGCGGTAATGGAAATCCGGTTTTTCTGATGATTGAGCAGCTTCAGATGAAATTCCTTTTCCAAATCCCGTATGGCCACGGACACAGTGGGCTGGGAAACAAACAACTCCTGGGCAGCCCGGGATATACTGTGGTAGCGGCATACCGAACAAAAATACTCCAGCTGGTTAAAGGTCATATTGTTTTCTCCTCTTACAAAAAACATTATGTACTGCACATCTTTTTTCATCATACTGTAAAGAGAAGCTTTCGCCAAGGGCTCCTTTCCCTTTTTCTCTCCCTCCATCCAGTATTAAAAAAACCTATACTAAGGCAATTTTTATCAAATGTACAAATACCAAAGAATCCTCTACAATGAATACAGCAAGATGAAATTCCCGCTGGCCAGCCGGTCTTCATCCTATCAGTATGTGTTTCACAGGAGGAAAAAATGGACCCGGCAATTATTACACTGTTATTTCTAGCCTTTGCCATCGTCATGTTTGTGACGGAAATTATCCCTTTAAGTCTGACCTCTATGATTGTATGTGTGGGCCTTATTGTCACCGGTGTTTTAGACTGGAAAGCCGCCTTCTCCGGTTTTATTGACAGCAATGTGATCCTCTTTGTTGCCATGTTTATTGTGGGAGGCGCTTTGTTTGAAACCGGTATGGCCAATACCATCGGCGGACTGGTTACCAAATTTTCCGGCTCGGAAAAAAAGACCATCATTGCCGTAATGATCATTGTGGGTGTAATGAGCGGCTTTTTATCCAACACCGGCACTGCAGCGATCTTGATTCCGGTGGTGGTGAGCATTGCCAACAAATCCGGCTTCAAACGATCCCGTTTGTTAATGCCCCTGGTGTTTGCCGCTGCCATGGGAGGCAACCTCTCCTTAATCGGTGCCCCTGGAAATTTGATCGGACAAAGCGTGCTGCAGGAAGCCATGGGAGAGTCCTTTGGATTTTTCGAGTATGCCATTCCAGGGCTTCCCATTTTAATCGCAGGCATTGTATTTTACTCCACCATCGGCTACAGGTTCCTTCCAAATCATGATGTCCCTTCCCAGGATTCCCCCTTCGATCAGACAAAGGATTTTAGCACTGTACCCCAGTGGAAAAAGATTTTGTCTTTGGTGATTTTAATTCTGACGCTCCTGGGCATGATTTTTGAAAAGCAGATTGGCATCAAACTCTGTGTCACCGGCTGCATCGGAGCGCTGCTGTTGATCATCACTAGAGTAATTTCCGAAAATGAGGCCATTCATTCCATTGACATGAAAACCATCTTCCTCTTTGGAGGCACCCTTTCTTTGGCTGCGGCCCTTCAGGAAACCGGTGCCGGAGAGAGAATAGCAGACACTGTAATCCGTGCTCTGGGAGAAAATCCCTCCCCCTATGTGCTTACCTTTGTGGTATTCATTATCTGCTGCGTTTTGACCAACTTCATGTCCAACACCGCCACCACTGCTTTAATGGCCCCTATTTGTCTGTCCATTGCCCAGGGAATGGGAGCAGACCCAAAGGCTGTTTTAATGGCCTGCGTAATCGGAGGCTCCTGCGCCTATGCTACCCCCATTGGAATGCCTGCCAATACCATGGTGCTGGGGCTGGGAGGCTATAAATTTATGGATTATGTCAAATCAGGCCTTCCTCTGATTGTACTGTCCACCATTGTGAGCATGATTGTACTGCCCTTGGCCTTCCCCTTCTTCCCCTAGGGAAACTCCGCTTTCCCTGGGAAACATTCAGAAGCGAACCAAAAATCGGATTTGCCTTTGGCAAGTCCACCCCAAAGTATGAGGAGATTGATATGACAGCTATTGAGAAAATGACAAATATTATGTCCCAATTTGTAGGCTTTACCGCCAAGAAACTGCCGGTGGATGTGATGGACAAATTACAGGAGCTGAGCCAGAGGGAGGATTCCCCCATGGCCAAGGTCATTTATGACACCATGTTCCGCAACCAGGAGCTGGCAGTCCAATTGAACCGCCCCTCCTGTCAGG
>CALISX010000105.1 GCA_938041725.1 uncultured Lachnoanaerobaculum sp. | reverse complement strand
GAATAGCATAAGCAAAAAAAAAAGGCTACCACCTGAAATGCTTCCTTAAAAAACACCAGCCATTGGTATCTCTTAAGGAAGCATTGCAGAGAAAGCCCGGGGACTACTCCCCTGTAAACTCCGTATCAATATTAATATGTATAGTATAGTCCGGAAAAACCTGGCTCAGCCTTTTTTCTGCTTCCTCCGTTAGCGCCTCTCCGGTGATATCAAAGTCTCTGGTTAAATCACAATAAATGGTTGTATTCTTTTCATCAATAACAATGCCGTGATAATTGATGAGATGGCTTTCCTGCTCCTTGTATTTCTTTAAAACTGCAACGATTTTTTGGTATCTGGGGTCTGCCACATTCACTGCATAAAACCCAAATACCAGATAAACCCTGAATTTTTTATAAATTTGAGTCTGCAGCTCATGTAAAATAGGATACATTTCCCCAATGGACCGGTTGTCTTCAATCTCCACATTCATAGAGCCAGTATAATAATCCGGGCCGTAGTCATTGAGCACCAAGTCAAAGCAGTTCACCACGCCCTCTCCCTGGCGTACCAAAGCCTTGATATCCCGTACCAGCCCACCGTCCACCCTTTCGCCTAAAATTTTTTTCACTGTCTCCCGAAGCACCTCTGCACCGGTTTTCATAATGAAGAGAGACAAAATGGTGCCTGCAATCTTATCTACAGAAAATCCAGTAAAATAAAAGATTCCCACAGAAAGCAGGGTCAACAGAGTAACCAGAGCATCATTTTTAGCATCTGCTCCAGAAGCCTCCAGAGCGGAGGACTGGTATTTTTTTCCTGCATTTTGGGTATACACCCCCAAAACAATTTTTGAAATAATGGTAGCTGCAATAATCACCATAGTAACCGGAGTATAGGACTCCCGACGGCTTCCCTCCCAAAAGCTTCTAACTACCCCAATCAAAGCCTGGGCTCCGGTAAAAAACACAATGCCTCCAATTAAAAAACCAGTGAGATATTCCGTCCGGCCATGACCAAAGGGATGCTGCCTGTCCGGCTCCTTCCCCGCCAGCTTGGTGCCGATAATGGTGATCAAAGAGGAGGAGGAGTCAGTGATATTATTCAAGGCATCGGAAATCAGGGCAAGGGAGCCGGAAGCCAGTCCCAGGGCTGCTTTCAATCCCCCCAGAAAAAGATTGACCAAAATTCCCACCACAGATACCTGAATAATCTCTCTTCTTCTACTGTCTGTACGTCTGCGAGCCTCCTTCATTTTTCCTCCTTCATATTCCCAGAGCCTCCTTGTGATTTTTGGCGTCTCTTGGCAGACCCATTCCAAGAAAAATCCCCATGAAATCAGCCTTTCCCCAGGCCAAAGCAGGTTGTCTGAAAAATCCTGTATACCATAATCTCTTCATTGTAACAGCATCCTTACAGCTTGAAAAGGGAATACCCAAAAATTCCCCACAATCCATAAATCTACAAACCCATGAAAAGCCAATCACCTCCTCTTGCAACTCTTTTTAGTTGTTATCGTTCACACTTATTGGTTGTTATTAAATTACAATAATTGGTTGTTTCTTTTAACAACAAATCGTTGTTTTACTCACGCCCCCATATCTGATATGGTGTATAAGTCCCTGCCAGGCGCCAGAAGAACTGCTGTGCTTGCACAAGCAGGGCTTCTGGCATCTGGCAGGACAACAGGCATGAGCAAGTAGGGCCTATTGGCCCGGATTGCGAATGCCTATTAGCGGCACAAAAGCTGCTCTGCAGCGGCGTGACGCGGGACTTATACACCCCCCTGAAAGACACCACATGGCTGCTGTGCTTGCACAAGCTGACACAGGGGTATCGAAGGGGACAACCAAATCAAAGCAACCTGATGCCGATACCGGCATCGCAAAACAATGGAACAAAAGGAGGAGATATGGCAGACACATTACAAGGAAATCACACACCGGAAGACAAGAAACCGGCCCCAAAAAGGGGACGGAGAAAAAAAGGGCGGGTAGATTACGCAAGCAAATGGAAAACCAACCCTCCAGAATCTGCCTTCTCCAGCTACGAAAAGGATCTGGAGGCCT
>CALISX010000104.1 GCA_938041725.1 uncultured Lachnoanaerobaculum sp. | reverse complement strand
CTTCGGCGTCGCGGTCATACCGATCTGCGTGGCTGAGGAAAAATAGTCAAGGATCTTTCTCCAGTTGCTGTCCTTCTTCGCAGACCCGCGGTGGCACTCATCCACGATTACCAGATCAAAGAAGTTCGGCTGGAACAATGCAACCAGCTTGGACACCGTTTCATCCTCTGCATTGGAATCTTCATTCTCCTCGCCGTCAGTCAGCTGCTGATAAAGGGAAAAGTACACTTCATGGGAAGTAATCGTCGATGGATCATCCTTGGCGAAATTGATCTTATGGATGGTCTTCTCCAACGGTGCAAAGTCCTGTTGAATCGACTAGTCCACAAGGATATTCCGATCCGCGATGTAGAGAATTTTCTTTTTTGTACCGGACTTCAGCAGACGATATACAATCTGAAATGCGGTATATGTTTTACCGGTACCCGTTGCCATAACCAGAAGAATTCTCTCCTGCCCTCTGGCAATCGCATCTACCGTCCTGTTAATAGCAATCCTTTGGTAATAACGCGGGGGATAGGTGTTCTGGCTGGTATAGTACGGCTGACGGATCATTGCCATTTCATTCTCAGTAACACCCTGGCCGGCGTTCGCTTCTGCCTTATATCGTGCCACCAATTCATCATAAGTAGGAAATTGATCCAATGGAATTTGCTTTTCCATTCCGGTAAGAAAGTCATGTTCATAAAATGCATCACCATTGGAACTGTATGCAAAAGGAACATCCAGCATCTGCGCGTATGTCATGGCCTGCTGCAAGCCAAAAGAAACCGAGTGATTGTTATCTTTTGCCTCAACAATGGCAATCGGGTAATTGCGCTCGATGTAAAGAATATAGTCCGCCTTCTTCGGTGCCTCTCTGGCAACCAGATTACCCCGGAGATTGATCTTCCCATCGGTGAATTGCACCTTGGTCTCCATGGTAATCTTGCTTTGCCATCCCCGCCCAAGGAGTGCTGGCGTGATGTAATTGAGCTTGATGTCTTCTTCTGTCATCTGACTTTTCGGCAGGATTGTAGACATATGCAGCCTCCTGACTGGTTCCGATAGCTTACAATTATCGGAAGTTCATAGCGTAAAATATAAGAATTACAGATGCGCACTTTGAAAGGGTGTACAGTAAACGAGGATTATTCTTCGGTCTTTTTTTTGATATATCGGCCGCTTTTTATCCTGCCATCTTTTGGCTTTACTGCATCTTTAGGGATTGCCCAATAGTTGCCTATGCGCATTGCTCCGGGAATCCGGTTTTCCGCTCGTTGGGGAAGCACCCCAATCCCCTTGAACATCGCCGGATTTCTCTGGTGATGAGCTGGGCGACAGCGATCGCCATAATCTAAAAGGCAATATAAAAACCTGTCTTCCTTTATCCCTC
>CALISX010000103.1 GCA_938041725.1 uncultured Lachnoanaerobaculum sp. | reverse complement strand
GGGAATACAGAGGGGCAAAGCTGCTCTTTTTTGTTTCTATGGTTTCTATCAGTTTATCAGCCAGGGCAATGCCTCCCTCTCCCCCCTTTTCCCAAACCTGACTAAGGGCAAAGCCGCAGCCCCTTTCCTGGACAAAGTCCCGGACAAAGTCCACCTCCTCTTTGCTGTCTGTAACAAAGGAGTTCAGGGTAACCACCACCGGCACCCCAAACCGGGAGAGATTTTCCATATGCTTTTCCAGGTTCACAATCCCTGCCTTCAAAGCCTCCAGGTTCGGAAGGGACAGATCCTTCTTCTCTACACCTCCATTATACTTTAAGGCCCGCACGGTGGCCACCAGGCAGACGGCATCCGGAGCCAGTCCCCCCAGGGGACATTTAATATCAAAAAATTTTTCCGCCCCCAGATCCGCTCCAAATCCCGCCTCCGTCAAACAGTAATCCGCCAATCCAAGAGCCGCTTTGGTGGCCCGGATGGAGTTGCATCCATGGGCAATGTTGGCAAAGGGCCCCCCATGCACCAAGGCCGGGGTATTTTCCATGGTTTGAATAATATTGGGCTTCATAGCGTCCTTTAAAAGAGCCGCCATGGCTCCCACCGCCTTTAAATCCGCTGCCCGTACCGGCTCTCCTGCCCGGTTGTAGGCTGCAATGATGTTTCCCAGCCGTCTTTTCAGATCTGCCATATCCTCTGCCAGACAGAGAATGGCCATGATTTCCGAGGCCACGGTAATCACGAAATGATCCTCCCGCACCACCCCATCTGTTTTGGCCCCCAGACCCACCACGATATTCCGCAGCACCCGGTCGTTCATATCCATACAGCGCTTCCAAAGCACCTGGCTGGTATCAATATCCAGTTCATTCCCCTGCTGGATATGATTGTCCAGCAGGGCCGCCAAAAGATTGTTGGCAGAGGTTATGGCATGGAAATCCCCTGTAAAATGCAGGTTCAGATCCTCCATGGGAACCACCTGGGCATACCCTCCTCCGGCGGCCCCTCCCTTTACCCCAAAACAAGGACCCAAAGAAGGCTCTCTCAAGGCAATCACTGCCTTTTTATGCAGCTTTGCAAAGGCCTGTCCCAGCCCCACCAAGGTGGTGGTCTTCCCCTCCCCCGCCGGGGTGGGATTGATGGCAGTAACCAAAATCAGCCTGCCCCTGGGATTTTTCCCCAGCCGCTCCAGGCATTCCTCTGTAAGCTTTGCCTTATATCTGCCATAGGGCTCCAGCTCCTCCTTTAAAAGCCCGAAACGCCCTGCCACTTCATCAATGGGCAGCAGCTTCGCCTGCTTTGCAATCTCAATATCCGTTAACATGGTTTTCCCCTTCCATCACGACAGGATCCTTCGAAATGCTTCCTTATCCATTAAAATCTGCCGGGCCTTGGTACCCTGCTCTTCACTTACCACCCCGGCCTTGGCCAGCTGATCCATGATCCTGGCTGCCCGGTTAAAGCCGATTTTAAAGGCCCTTTGTAAATTTCCAATGGAGGCCTTGTTTTTCTCAATAATGAAGCTTCCCGCCTGTTCAAACAGCTCGTCCCGCTCCTCCTGGCCAAAACCGTTCCACATCAGGGTGCCTGCAGAGGCAATGTCCGCCATGGTTTCCACATCATATACCGCCTCCAGACCCTGGTTTCTTAAAAATTCCACCACAGACTGTACTTCCTCGTCCGAAACAAAGGCCCCCTGTACCCGCACCGGCTTGGAGGACCCTGAAGGGGCAAAGAGCATATCTCCCTTCCCCAAAAGCCGTTCCGCTCCCACACCGTCTAAAATGGTTCTGGAATCCACTCCAGAGGATACAGCAAAGGCAATACGGGAGGGAATATTTGCCTTAATCAAGCCGGTAATGACATTCACGCTGGGCCTTTGGGTTGCAATCACCAGATGCATCCCTGCAGCCCTGGCCAGCTGGGCCAGGCGCACAATGGCGTCCTCCACCTCATTGTTGGCCACCATCATCAGGTCTGCCAGCTCATCAATAATAATGACAATCTTTGGCAGCTTCCCGGGAAGCCCCTCTATCTGGCCCCGCATCCTGGCCTCATCAATGCGGTGATTGTACCCCTCAATATCCCGCACGCCGGTGGCGGCAAATTTATTATACCGTTCCATCATTTCCGCTACAGCCCAGTTTAAAGCCCCTGCCGCCTTCTTTGGCTCTGTCACCACAGGAATCAGCAGATGGGGAATGCCATTGTACACGGAAAGCTCCACCACCTTGGGATCAATCATAATCAGCTTCACCTGCTCCGGCGTATATTTAAAGATCATACTCATAATCAAAGTATTAATACAAACGGATTTTCCCGATCCAGTGGCCCCTGCAATCAGCACATGGGGCATTTTTGCAATATCAGAAATCACAGGCTGGCCTCCAATGTCCTTACCCACGGCAAAGGACAGTTTCTGTTTTCCGTTTTTAAACTGGGGGGTATCCAGCAGATCCCGCAAAAATACTGTCTGGTTTTCCTTATTGGGCACCTCAATGCCCACAGCAGACTTACCGGGAATGGGAGCCTCTATACGGATGTCACTGGCTGCCAAAGAAAGCTTAATATCATCTGCCAAAGCCACAATCTTTGACACCTTCACCCCCTGGGCAGGATGCAGCTCATACCTGGTCACCACAGGCCCTCTGCTGATATTGGTAATCTGTACCTCCACGCCAAAGCTGTGCAAGGTCTGCTGCAGCTTCATGGCAATCTGGCGGTACTCCTGGGAGCCTGCACTCTGGGCCCCAGGGGCGCTTTTTTTCAAAAGCCCCGAGGGAGGATAGATATAGGGTCTGGCAGGAGCTGCAAGAGACTGCCTCTCAAGCCCCTTTTCCGGGTTCCCGGCCCCCTCCTTTGACGCTGGGGGCACCAGCGGAAGCCTTTCTTTGGACTCCCTTTCTTCTATTACAGTATCCCCCTGCATCCCTTCCCTTTGCAAAGGGAAATCCCCAGAGGGCCCCTCCGCCAAAGAAGCCGGGGAGAAGGCCTCCTCTGTTTTCTCCAAAGAAGCAGTCTCCCTCTCCTCAAAAGGATAGTCAATATGCAGCTCCTCCTCATCTTCAAAATTGGTCAAATCCGGAATATGGTTCCCGTCATCCTCCATAATCCGCACACTGCCGGTTTCCAAAATGCTTTTTTCCTGACTTTCCAGGGGATCTCCCAAAAGACCACTCTCCTGTTGGTTTTTGGCCAGAATCTCATTGGCCCTGCGCAAGGTATCCTCATCCAGAGCCTCCTCCTCCTCAAAGCTGACGCCGGGGGTGGTTTCATAGGGCTTAATCAGCCGTCCCTTAAACCGGGCCGGTTTAGGACTAATGATCTCCTTTTTCTCCTGCTTTGCCTTATCCCGCACCTCATCAATATTTTTGATTTCCACCGGGGCGTTCCTTCTTTTTTCAATCAGCTCCGCCGCCAGCTGTTCATTCATATAATTGCTGCCCCCGGGCTCCACATCCATCGGCCCTTCCTCCCCATATCCATATTCCAGGGGTTCCTGATATTCCATGGGCGGGTATTCTCCCCCTCCCTCGGTTGGATAAGAGGCCTCCTCCGGGGAAGAAAGTCCCAGAGCATTTTTCATATTTCTAGCCAAATCCAAGGCTCCCAAATTCATGGGCCTGTGGAGCACCACAGGAGGAGCCTGGGGGGCTTCCTCATATACCCCTTCCTCCAGGTATTCCTCCGGATCTCTTTCCTCTCTAAGCCTTTCTGCTTCCCTGCTTCTTTCCTGCCGGGTTTTAACCTTTTCCACAGCCAAAGCAGAATTAGAGCCCACAAAGGCAATCAGGGATTTTTCCGTAATGATCACAAGCCCCGCCATCATCAGGGCAAACAGCAAAATGCCTGTGCCGATCTTTCCAATGGTGCCGGAAAGCCCTTTGGCCAAAAGCCCCCCCAACACGCCTCCCAGTTTGCCGTCTGTGTAAAAACGCACCCAGGTATACTCCTTGAAATTTGGAATTCCCAGCAGGGAAATCATCCCGCAAATTGCCCAAAAAATCAAAAGCACCGCCAGAAATTTTACGCCGGAGCGAAGCCCTCTCCCGCCGATGGTGAAATAAAATCCTCCGATTAAAAAAAGCAAGGGGAAGGCATAGGCCATGGCTCCGAACAGTCCCTTTTGTATGGCCCGAAGGAGACTTCCCACATTTCCCATAAGGGAAAAATTGCTGAGGAAGAATAATAAGAAGAAAAACGCCAAAAATATCATGGTAATTTCCCGGGCCAGGAAACGATTGGGCGGGGAGGCGCTTTTGACACTTCCCGTGCTCCTTGTCCTTCCGCTGCCGGATGCACTTTTGCTGGCCGGCTTTTTCGCCGTGGTCTTTCTCACCCTCGTCCCGGCGGATCTATTTTTTCCGGCAG
>CALISX010000102.1 GCA_938041725.1 uncultured Lachnoanaerobaculum sp. | reverse complement strand
AGGGGATTTCTGTGGTCTCTGCTGTCATAAAGTCAATGGTATTAACTGCCCGCAGGGCAATGGCATAATCATAGGTTCTTTCATCCCCCATTACACCTACGCTGCGCATATTGGTAAGGGCAGCAAAATATTGATCCGGATTCTTCTGAAGATCAGCCTTGGCGATTTCCTCTCTGAAAATGGCATCCGCCTCCTGTACAATCCTGACCTTTTCTGCTGTGACCTCTCCGATGATGCGGATTCCCAGGCCTGGTCCGGGGAAGGGCTGGCGGAATACCAGATGAGGGGGAATGCCCAGTTCCAATCCGGCCTTCCTCACCTCATCCTTAAACAAATCCCGGAGAGGTTCAATGATCTCCTGAAAATCCACATAGTCCGGCAGTCCTCCCACATTATGGTGGGATTTAATCACTGCGCTTTCTCCCCCCAGACCGCTCTCCACCACATCGGGATAAATGGTACCCTGTACCAGAAAATCCACAGCCCCGATTTTTTTCGCTTCTTCTTCAAAAACCCGGATAAACTCTTCACCGATAATCTTTCTTTTTTGCTCCGGCTCAGACACCCCTTGTAATTTTTTATAAAAACGATCTGCTGCATTTACCCGGATAAAGTTCAAATCATAAACGCCCTTTTCCCCAAAAACCGCTTCCACCTCGTCCCCTTCGTTTTTACGCAACAGTCCGTGATCCACAAATACACAGGTGAGATTTTTTCCCATGGCCCGGCTCATTAAAACTGCAGCTACTGAGGAGTCCACTCCCCCGGACAGGGCACACAGCGCTCTTTTACCCTTTACCTTCTCCTGGATGGCAGCAACAGCATTTTCCACAAAGGCATCCATGGTCCAGTTTCCCTGACACTTACATATATTCTTTACAAAATTTTGCAGCATCAACGAACCATATTCTGAGTGCAGAACCTCTGGATGAAACTGCAGAGCATACAGTCCTCTCCTGGCATCCTCACAGGCGGCTATGGGACAGTCCTTGGTATGGGCAGTGATTTCAAATCCCGGTGCTGTCTTTACAATATAATCAAAGTGGCTCATCCAGACAATGCTTTCCTTTGGCACCCCTTGGAAAATATCTCTGTCAGGCTGATCCACCACAAGAGAAGTTTTCCCGTATTCCCGCTGATCCGCTTTTTTTACTTCCCCTCCCAGCAGGTGGTGCATCAGCTGGGCGCCGTAACAAAGTCCCAAAACCGGTATTCCCCATTCAAACAATCCCCTGGAATAGGAGGCGGAATCCGGCAGGTATACGCTGTTTGGGCCTCCTGTCAAAATAATTCCCTTTGGATTTTTTGCCTTAATCTCCTCAATCGGCATCTTGTATGAATAGATTTCGCAATAGACATTGTTCTCTCTGACACGCCTTGCAACAAGTTGATTGTACTGACCGCCAAAATCCAGAACAATAATCTTTTCCTGTTTTAAACCTTGCAATGGAATCCCTCCCAAAATTTTTAGGAATATTTTACATTACCGGGGGGCAAAAAGCAAATACAGCCAGGGACTGCAGCTGCCCATCTATTGTCCCGCCTTTCAGGGGCCTTATGCATAAAAAAAG
>CALISX010000101.1 GCA_938041725.1 uncultured Lachnoanaerobaculum sp. | reverse complement strand
TTTATTGTCAGCCCAGGCTTAAACCCTGAGGTGGTACGCTACTGCCAGGCAAAGAACATTCCCATTACTCCCGGCACCCAAACTCCCAGTGAAATGGAGCAGGCCCTTTCTTTGGGACTGGAGGTGGTGAAATTCTTTCCAGCAGAACCCGCAGGGGGCTTAAAGATGATCAAGGCAGTGGCTGCCCCCTTTACCACCCTGCGCTTCATGCCCACAGGAGGCATTGATCCTGTAAATGTGCGGGAATACCTGGCCTATAGCAAGATTCTTGCCTGCGGCGGAAGCTGGATGGTAAAGCAGGATTTGATTCGAGATGGAAGGTTTGAAAAAATTAAAGAAATGGCAGCCCAGGCTGCCCAGATTGTAAAGGAAATCCGTGGCTAAGTGCCAGAAAGGAACAAAATGAATTTACCCTTAAAACCAGCAAACGAATGTACATACGATGCCCTAAGTCTTGGTGAAGTGATGCTGCGGCTGGATCCCGGAGAGGGACGCATCCGAACCGCCAGAAGCTTTCAGATCTGGGAAGGGGGCGGCGAATACAATGTGGTCCGGGGCCTGCACAAATGCTTTGGATTTCACACCGGGGTGATTACCGCTTTTGCAGACAATGAAGTGGGAAAACTTATGAAGGATCTTATTGAGCAGGGCGGGGTGGACACCTCCCTCATCTGCTGGAAGAAAACCGACGGCATCGGTCGGGTCTGCAGAAACGGCCTGAATTTCACAGAAAGAGGCTATGGTATCCGGGGAGCCGTTGGCTGCTCCGACCGAGCCAATACCGCCATTTCCCAAGCCACTCCGAAGGATTTTGATTTTGAGTATATTTTCGGCAAGCTGGGGGTCCGCTGGCTCCACACTGGAGGCATCTATGCCGCCCTGTCGGAACAGTCCTGTGAAACCGTTATTGCCGCCTGCAAAGCCGCCAAAAAATACAACACCATGGTATCCTATGATTTAAACTACCGTCCCTCCATGTGGAGTGCCATTGGAGGCCTGAAAAAATGCCAGGAGGTGAATCAGGAGGCAGCCCAGTATGTGGATGTGATGATCGGCAATGAAGAGGATTTCACCGCCTGTCTGGGGCTGGAGGTGGAGGGCAATGACGAGAATCTAAAATCTCTGAATATGGAGGGCTACAAAAGAATGATTGACTCTGCTGCCAAGGCCTACCCCAATTTCAAGGTAATTGCCACCACATTGCGTACTGTAAAAACTGCCACCATCAATGATTGGAAAGCCATTTGCTGGGCAGAGGGAAATGTGTATGAATCCAAAGCCTATGACAATCTGGAGATTTTAGACCGGGTAGGGGGCGGAGATTCCTTTGCCTCTGGACTGGTATACGGCCTCATTACTACAGGAGACCCGAAAGCTGCGGTAAATTATGGCGCAGCCCATGGGGCCCTGGCCATGACCACCCCGGGAGATACCTCCATGGCAAGCCTGAATGAAGTGGAAGCAGTTATGGGGGGAGCAGGAGCCAGAGTAAAACGTTAAGCTGCTGCCTTATATAGATACCATGCTGCATTGGCAGCGGAGTGTACTGCCAGGGGAGGGGGCGGTGCCACTCTCCCAAATCCTTAAAGCGCTGCGATCAGGATTTGAGAGAGCAAACGCCCCCGTCATCACAGCAGGTGCATGGAGCTGTACCCATCCTCTCCCTGTGCTGTATATACGCAGCTCCTGTATACCGCTTTTAATCGTTAACCTGCACAAACTTGAAAACAAAAGAGTTTTTCTAAACTCTGCATAGACGGATACTTTCTTAAAAAAACTATAAAAAAGAGAAAATAATGCCGGAAAAAACAGTTGACTATCCAGTTACTATACTGTTTATAATTACCATCAATCACAAAGTAAGCTTACAATTTTAATTAAAAAACAGGTTCTTAAATAATTCATGAAAACGTTATCTTTTGTGTACTAATAAGAGGTATATGCTCGTGGGAACGGGTGAGACTTCCTTTAAATCTACTATGAGTGCATATCAAGATTTGAAGGAGAGTAAAATTAACTTAAATGTAATTTAAGGAAAGGGGTATGCAATATGAATAAAAACCTGGATAAGCAAGGAAACCTTAAAGGGGCTGCTTTGTTTTTGTGTGGAGGCGCATTATTTTCCATGCACTTTGGAGCGTCCAGTATGGTATAGCCGATGAACTGGGGAAAAGAAAGTGGTAATTCGGTATGGCTGGCATTCGCTGGAGCCTTTATTACTTCTTTACTGCTGGTTGTTATTGCCTATATTGCATTGGCGAAGGGGGACGGCTCCTATCGCAATATCACATGTAGAATTGTGGGAGACAAGTTTGGAAAATTTTATACCAGATTAACCATTTTAGTTTTGGGTCCGTTTTATGCTATTCCGCGTATGAGCGCGGCAGCATGGGATTCTGTAACGCAGGCATTCAACCTGAATCCTCATGATAAACTCCCGCTTATTATATTTACAATCATCTTTTATGTTATTGCATACTTTTTCCTAATGAACCCTGGAAAAGCTATGGACAGAATTTCAAGTCTGCTCTTTCCAATTTTATTAATAATAGTGGTAGTGATTGTGGGGAAAGGTTTAATTAGTCCCATTTCCACTCCAACAAGTCAAATTTATCCGGGTTCAGCCTTTGCATATGGATTTACGAACGGATATGCTACAGCAGAGATTTTGTGCGCATTGATATTTGGTGTCGTTATCTTTAATACTTTAGAAAATAAAGGAATTGTGCAGGATCATATGTGCAAAAATTTGAATTACACAGCTCTTTATACTGCAGTGGCCGGAAGACTGCTTGGAAAAGCAGGAGGCATGTTGTTTAGCCTGGCATTGTTTTTTGCTGCACTGACAACTGCTATTGGAATGACATCTGGATGTGCAGAGTTTTTTGTAGATACAACAGATGACAAGTTCAATTATAAGCAGTGTTCCATCGTTATTTTAATCCTCAGCATTATTTTTGGAAGCTTAGGGTTAACCAGCATTTTGTCTATTCTTGGACCGGTTTTAGATGGAATTTATCCTACTGCAATTGTTCTTGTTGTATATTATGCCCTGGTCCCCAATGCTAAGGAGGACCGTCAGTTATCTGCCTGCCGCTGGGCTATATTTGCTTCATTTGTATTCGGAATGATTGATATGGTTTGGAAATATATGGTGGCGCCAGCCCCGCCGGCATAGGGGTTTAGGATCCAGAAGAAAAAATAAAACAACGAAACGTTGGTGAGAGGAGAAAAAATGTCAACGAAAAAAGCATTGGAAGGTTTAAAAGTAATTGATTTAACAACAGCATTGAGCGGTCCCTTTGGTACCATGTTTTTTGGAGATTATGGAGCAGAGGTTATAAAAATTGAACCCGTAGATGGAGATCAATGCCGCAGCTGGGGTCCTTTTGATGAAAAGAGTGGAGAAAGCGGATTTTTTGCTTATATAAATCGAAATAAAAAAGGCTGTACATTAAACTTAAAGTCCGAAAAAGGACTGCAGATGTTCTATGATTTGGTTAAAGATGCCGACTTTATATGGGAAAATTTTAAAGGCGGCGTTACCAAAAAATTAAAAATTGATTATGATGTCATTCGTAAAATCAACCCAAGGATTATTTATGTTTCCGGTTCAGGATTTGGACAAACCAGTCCTATGAGCCATCGTCCCTGCTATGATATAGTAGCCCAGTCTATGGGAGGAATTGTAAATTTGACAGGTTTTAAAGAGACAGAGCCTGTTAAAGTTGGACCTTCTATTGCAGACCATGTATCTGGAATTTATCAGGCAGTAGGAGCCTTGATAGCATTGTATCATAGGGAAAAGACCGGCGAAGGCCAGTTGGTGGATGTATCCATGGTTGATACTATTTTCAGTCTGCTGGAAAACGCCATTCCAAATTATACTATGACAGGAGAGGTTCCTGGAAGAAACGGAAATGTGGATCCCTCTATTGCGCCCTTTGATATTTTCTCCTGCAAAGACGGATTTGTTGCACTTGGTGTGGGAAATGACCGGCTGTGGAAGAAATTTTGTACAGTCATCAAACGTGAGGATTTATTAGATGATCCAAGATTTACAACCAATGACTTGCGCGTTCAAAATTATCTTCCCGAGCTGCAAAATTTAATTAGAGATTGGGCCAAAAATTATACAAAAAAAGAAGTGGAAACGATCATGGACGAAGCCAGCATTCCCTGCGGTCCGGTTTTGAGTGTTAAAGAAGCCATTGAACATCCCCATATCAAGGCAAGAGAGATGATGGTGCACTGTGAGCATCCTACCGCAGGAGATTTGTATTTCCAGGGTGTTGTGGCTAAGTTATCCGAAACACCGGGAGGAGTCGAGACCCCGCCTCCAACCTTAGGGCAGCATAACTGTGAAGTTTTTGGAATCAGTGAAGAAGAAGCTGCCAAGCTACATGAAGAGGGTGTAATCTAAAAACAGATTATGCACCTGTCTTTTGGATCTGCAGCCCCCCATGCCAAGGGAGGCATCACCCTTAAACAT
This sequence comes from uncultured Lachnoanaerobaculum sp., assembly GCA_938041725.1. Taxonomy (GTDB): domain Bacteria; phylum Bacillota; class Clostridia; order Lachnospirales; family Lachnospiraceae; genus Lachnoanaerobaculum. The sequence continues at coordinate 1,531 of CALISX010000101.1, read as the reverse complement.
CAGGCTGCTGGTCAAAACCAGCAGCCTGATGTTTTTGGTATTTTCCCTTACTGGGATACCACCTTTTTTAGAGTCTGGTCCACAGCCCCAGGCCCCCTTAGCATTTCTTTTAAATATTCTATTACCTTCGCCTGCAGCCCTGCCTTTTTCAGATCTACCCCAAAGATGGCTTGGTTTTCTAAAATAGGAGCTGCTGTTTCTCCTGCCCCTTCCTCCTTCCCCAAAGAAAGCCTGGAAACCGCTGGCACCAGAGAATCCAACAGAGGATCTGGACTAAGTGCAAAGGCCTTTCCCGCATCATCCACTCCCATAAGATACCGGATCCAGGCGGCCAGCACCAGGGGAATCCCTTTTAGCATCCCAGGGTCCAGCGTTGGATCGGCCACATAGGCCTTGATGGTTTCTCCAAAGCGGATGGCCAGCTTTTGGGATGTATCCGTAGCAATTCTTTGGGGGGTATCCGGCATGAAGGGATTGGGAATCCGCTCCCTTAGTACCGTGTCAAGGAATTCCCTGGGATCCAAAATCCCGGGATTGACTACCACCGGCAGCCCTTCCCCATAGCCGATCAGCTCCACCAGGCTTTTCAGATCTTTATTCTTCATTTCCTCAGAAATTTTGGTATACCCCAGCAAACAGCCAAATACCGCCAAAGCCGTATGCAAGGGATTCAAACAGGTGCAGACCTTCATCTTTTCTACCCGGTCCACAGTTTCCCTGTCTGTAAAGTAAACTCCTGCCTTTTCCAAAGGAGGGCGGCCTGCAGGAAACCAATCCTCCACCACCAGGTACTGGGTCTGCTCTGCGTTCACAAAGGGGGCCACATAGGTATTTTTGGAGGTTATCACCGGCTCCAGATCCTCCACCCCGTCCTTTTTCAAAATTTCCTCTATGGAAGGATCGGGCCGGGGGGTGATTTTATCAATCATGGACCAGGGAAAGGATACCTTCTTTCTGTCCTTTACATAGTCTAAAAATTCCCTTTTGGCCAGTCCCCTTTCTCCCCAGGCCTTGGCAAAGGCCAATACAGCCTCCTTTAATTTGTCTCCATTATGGGAACAGTTGTCCATGCTCACCATGGCAATAGGCTTTTTTCCTGCCAAAAATCTGGCATACAGCAAAGAAACCACCTTTCCCATATAGCTCTTAGGGGAATGGGGGCCAGCCTCCAGATCCTCTGCCACCTCCTTTAGCTGCTCCCCCCTGTCATTAACCAGGCTGTAGCCCTTTTCTGTAATGGTAAAGCTGGCCAGCTGCAAAGAATCCGCTGCAAAAATTTCCTTTAAACGGCTGTATTCCCTTTCATTGCCGGAATCCAGAATACAGGACTCCCCAATGGAACCCACCACTGTTTTTTCTATGGTGCCCTCTCCCTTTAAGGTCACCAAAATACTTAAATTATCATGGGGTCGGTATTGCTTTTCAATGATTTCATAGTCAAAGCCCTCTGCCACTGTGATGCCGCGATCCAAAATCCCCTGATCTAAAAGCCTTTGTACATCCTTTGCCTGAAAGGCTCGGAAAATATTTC
>CALISX010000100.1 GCA_938041725.1 uncultured Lachnoanaerobaculum sp. | reverse complement strand
CCGGAAAAGAAAACCCTCTGCTATTTTAACACGGATACCAACTGCGCCTGCATTCTGGGTATGAAGTATTTCGGAGAGCATAAAAAGGGCACCCTGACCATGGCCTGGGCCATTGCCAACCGCAACGGTTATGCTTCCTGCCATGGGGGACAAAAGAAGTATCATTTGGGAGAGGGAAGGGAGTATGTGGCCTCTGTCTTCGGCCTTTCCGGTTCCGGAAAATCCACCCTTACCCATGCAAAGCATGGGGGCAAGTACCAGATTACGGTACTTCACGATGATGCCTTTGTAATCAACTCCGACACCCTTTCCTCTGTGGCTTTGGAACCCTCCTATTTTGATAAGACCATGGATTATCCCACCGGTTCCGAGGACAACAAGTATCTTCTGACTGTGCAGAATGTGGGAGCTACCCAGGATGATGAGGGCAGGATCCAGATCGTTACGGAGGATATTCGAAACGGCAATGGAAGAGCCATTAAGTCCAAGCTTTGGAGTCCCAACCGGGTGGATAAGATTGAGGAGCCGGTGAATGCCATTTTCTGGATTATGAAGGATCCCACCATTCCTCCTGTGGTAAAATTAAAGGGCGCTTCTCTGGCTGCGGTGATGGGGGCTACCTTGGCCACCAAGCGCTCCACAGCAGAAAGACTGGCTCCCGGAGCGGATCCCAATGCTTTGGTGGTGGTTCCCTATGCCAACCCCTTCCGTACCTATCCCCTTTCCCATGACTATGCCAAGTTTAAGAAGCTGGTGGAGGAAAAGCATGTGGACTGCTATATTGTCAATACGGGAGATTTCATGGGTAAGAAGGTGCAGCCCAAGGATACCCTGGGTATTTTGGAGGCCATTGTGGAAGGCAAGGCATCCTTTAAGCCCTGGGGCAATTTCTCTGATATTGAGATTATGGACTGGGAGGGCTTTGTGCCGGATATGAAGGATGCAGACTATACTGCCCAGCTGAAGGCCCGTATGGGAGACCGGGTGGACTATGTAAAGAAAATGAACACGGAGAATGACGGCTATGATGCTCTGCCTGCAGACGCTTTGGAAGCCATTGAGAAGGTGTTCAAGGAAGCCCATGTTTAAGGTATGATCATAAAACCGTATCCCCTTTATCCCCAGGATAAGGGGGATATTTTTGTAAAACAGGAGAGAAACTGTGGAATTTGAACATATATTATTTGATTTAGATGGAACCCTTATCCGCTCCCATCCGGGCATTGTAAGGGGGGTGGGCATGGTTTTGGAGGAGCTGGGGATATACAAAAGCCCGAAAGAGCTTTTGTCCTTTGTGGGGCCTCCCATGCTGGAGAGCTTTACCAAGGGCTGCGGCCTTTCCATGGAGGAATATACCAGGGCCATTGAGCGGTTTCGAAGGTTTTATGAGACCCAGGGGATGTTTGAGTCGGAGGTATATCCCGGGATC
>CALISX010000099.1 GCA_938041725.1 uncultured Lachnoanaerobaculum sp. | reverse complement strand
AGGTACATCTCTGCTGCTTCCTGAATAACCATATGAATCCTCCTAAGATCTACACCTTCCTCTTCTGGATTATAGTATAGACAAAAATCACTTTTTTTTCAATTGTTGGGGGTGGTAAATCCGCCTACAGCAGGTTGGTCATACTTTTAAGGGATATACCCACAGTGGATACATTGTGCAAAAGGGAAGATGTGGCAGGAGCCAAAACACCCAAAAGCCCCAGGGCAATCAGCATGCCGTTAAATCCCATAATGGAGCGGAAATTATAATCGATCCGCCTCATCAGGGCATTGGACAATTCCTTTAAAATCACCAGCTCATGAAGGTCATCCGCAGCAATGCATACATCTGCAATTTCCCGGGCAATGGCTGCACCGTCACTGATGGCGATGCCGCAGTCTGCTGCAGAAAGAGCCGGGGAATCATTAATGCCGTCTCCAATCATAATGACGGTTCTGCCCTTTTCCTTTTCCTGCTGCACAAATTTCGCCTTATCCTCCGGCAATACCCCGGCATAGAAGGTATCAACACCCACCTCCTTGGCAATGGCCGCTGCAGTAAAGGCATTGTCTCCAGTCATCATGACTGTATTTTTAATACCCAGCTGCTTTAATTTGACAAGCACCTCTCTGGCTTCCTTGCGAAGGGGGTCAGAAATGCAGATCACAGCAGATAATACTCCGCCAATGGCCAGGTACAAATGGGAGTACTTCGGATCCAGATTGTCTATCTTTTCCTGATCCTCCGGGTTAATCCTGCATTTTTCATCCTCAAAGACAAAATGCTGACTGCCGATTACAACCCGTTTTTTCTCCACCATACTGGCAATACCGTGGGCCACAATATATTCCACTTCAGAATGCATCTCCCTGTGGGAAATTTGACGGTTTTTTGCCTCCCGTACCACGGCATTGGCTATGGAATGGGGATAATGCTCCTCCAAACAGGCAGCAATCTTTAACATCTGCCTTTCTTCCTGGCCGTTGCAGGTGACAATCTCTGCCACTTTGGGGGAAGCATAGGTCAGGGTACCGGTTTTATCAAACACCACCGTATCTGCTTTGGATAAAATCTCCA
>CALISX010000098.1 GCA_938041725.1 uncultured Lachnoanaerobaculum sp. | reverse complement strand
TCCAGGACAAAGAGCTTTTCTACATACAGGCAGCCCTGTACAGCCGGTTCGGCAAGGTCCTCCTTTTTCTCGGCAGGGATTGCTTCCAGGAAGTAACGTCGAACATGAGCCCAGCAGGAGCACCTCTTAATCCGGGGCAGTTTGTTGTATCCGCTGAACCCGTCACACATGAAGTACCCGCCATAATCGCCGAGGAACTTCAGAGCGTTCTCACCGGCACGGGTCTGCGTGTAATTGTACAAGATGATTGGCAGGCCGTTGTCCTCCCCGGTTCGAAAGACCCACATATATGACTTTGTCTGAGCCTTCCGGTCCAATTCATGAAGTACCTGTATGGGCGTTTCATCCCCCATAAGGAATTCTCTGGCGAGCATCTGACGTTTCAGCTCGCTGTAAACGGGCCTGAAGAATTCGTCTGCGTTATCAATTACCCAGTTTGCAAAAGTCGCCCTGGTGACCTTCAGGCCATAGAGGTTTTCCCATTCTTTTTCCTGCCTGTACAGCGGGTTGCTGTTGCAGTATTTCTGATACATGATCCATGCGACAGTAGAGGCGGATACCATCCCCTTCATCATATGGGGCTTCCCGTCCTTTCCTTTTACTATATAAGGAAGAGTCGTGCCGCCTTTTTTGCATTCGGGGCATCCGTAGTTTCGGGAGTAAACATTGACGATCTCGACATACCCGGGGACGACATGGATCTCCTGACGCACCAGCTCTTCCCCGATTTTTTCAAGCGGAGCTCCACAAAGGGGACAGATCCGTTCCGCTTCATCAACGTCAAGGTATTCATTCCGCTGCCGGCAGTTCGCATACTTTTCTTTATTGGTTTGCTTTTTCTTTCGAGTTTTCCCCTCAGAGGTATCAGAAGTCTGCAGTTTATCCTCATTGATAGGTTCCACCTGCTCCAGAGCAGAAGGATCTCGCTCTGCCTCCACTTCATTAAAGAGGTTGAGCTGACCGGGGAAATCCTTTGACTTCTCACTTTTAGCAGCGAAGATCTTTTTTGTCAGGTATGCCACCTTTTCTTCGAGGCTGGCGATCTTTTTGTCCTTTTGTGCGTCCATTGCCTTCATATCCGCAATCTTCTGATCCTTTTGTGCCTCGCGTGCTTGCGATTCTTC
>CALISX010000097.1 GCA_938041725.1 uncultured Lachnoanaerobaculum sp. | reverse complement strand
CCTCAATGATGGCAATGGACTCCCTGGCCTTTTCCTGATCCACCCCCTGTATCCTGGGCAGATGCTCCCGGTGCTTGGTCAGTCCAATGGGCACCACCGATACACTTTCCATCACCGGCGCATAGGCCAGCAAGTCCTCCAGGGTCCTTTGCAGCTCCTGGCCGTCATTAAACCCGGGACACATGACAATCTGTCCGTTCATGGGAATAGAATGGTCATAAAGCTTTTGAATATACTGGAGGGAGCTTCCTGCCCTTGGATTATGCAGCATCCGCACCCTTAGTTGGGGATTGGTGGTATGCACGGAAATATTAATGGGAGCCAGGTGAAAATGAATAATCCGGTCAATGTCCGCATCCTTCATATTGGTAAGGGTAACATAATTTCCCTGTAAAAAGGAGAGTCTGGAATCATCATCCTTAAAATACAGGGTTTCCCGCATCCCCGGGGGCATTTGGTCAATAAAACAAAAAATACAGTTATTGGTGCAGCTGCGGTACTCGCTCATGAGCCCCTCGGAAAATTCCAGTCCTATGTCCTCATATGCATTTTCAATTTCCAGCTCCCATTCCTCTCCATCCGCCTTTTCAATCAGGAGGGTAATGGCTTCGGAATTCATATAGTACCGGTAATCCAGAACATCCGTTATGGGATGGTCGTCAATGGAGACAAGAATATCTCCCGGCTCTATCTCCAGCTCCTGGGCAATGGAGCCCTCTAAAACCCTTGTTATCACATGGCCTTTCATAAAATTACCTCGGGACTATCATACCAATGGGGGAATTTTTTGTAAAGGCAGATTGTAAATACCTGGTGCAGTAGGGCTGGTGGTGCCGATCTTGCAGTTGGATCTGGGCTTTTTTTGCTATCAAAAAAAGCCCAGATCCCTTGGACTGAGGACTCTGAGCCTTTTTAAATTGATAAAAGCTGCAGCCATAGCAAACGCTTTTAAGTGGAATTTATTTTTACAAGGTGGAACTTGCTTTTACAAACGACCTTACTAAAATCCCTGTTGAACACCAATCAAACGGTTCTTCCCAGCAGTATTTATGCGATATACATAACGGCCCACAGGATCACCAGCATTCGAATACAGATCCACATATCCTTCATTGCCGCTGCTGGATACAGCAGTAGAATAATAAGGAGAAACTGCTCCGGTGATCCTGGCCTGAACACCGGCCACTTCACTCAAGGAATCATTTTTGTTAAAACGCCCTTGTACTGTTACATTAAGTGATCCACGCTTCTTGTTCATTGATAAAGGAAGTCTAAATGTAGCAGTAACCTTTTTTTCGGGGGGTGCGTTCGGTGTCACTTCAGCATCATCCCAATCAATGCTTTCAAGCTCAATAGGCACGGTTAACTCATCCCACGCACCTAAGGCAATTTTATGCTCTGGTATAAATATAACATTGACTTCCTCCAC
>CALISX010000096.1 GCA_938041725.1 uncultured Lachnoanaerobaculum sp. | reverse complement strand
GTTTCGTATCACAGAGCCCATTGCCAAGGGAGTGGGACTGGGTTCCAGCGCCCACGCCATGGGAACTGCCAGAGCCATGGAAATGGGAGAAACCGAAGGCGCCATGAGTTCCCTGTCCATTGCGGTATCCGGTCTTTTAACAGTGATCGGTGCTTCGGTGTTCGCTTCCTTCCTGTAGGTTTTAATTTACAGTGCCCTGGGTCCCAAAAAGCAGCCCATGATCTCATTAAAAAAAGCCGGACATACCGGCTCTTTTTAATGCATCCCCGGTTTATACCTGGGAAAAAACCTCATTGATCTGAGAAACCAGATGATCCACATTGATGCCATGAACCATGCAGGCCTCCTCCAGGGTTTCCATTTGAGAGGAGGGACATCCCAGACAGTGCATGCCGGCCTTCATTAAAACCGGTGCAATCATATCATCCATCATTAACAATTCACCAATTGTCATATTCTTATTAATTACCATCATTACCTCCATGTGCTTTTATCCCTACTATACTACTGGGAATTGATTTTGGCAAGGAGAAAATCAGCTTTCCAGCACCCTTGCCAGTACCCGCACCCCCTCCTCCATCTTTTCCGGGCTTAACCTGGCAAAGCCCAGCAGCAGTCCAAAATCGTTTTTGGGCTGCTCCACGTAAAATTCAGATAAGGGATAGGCCAAAACCCCTTGTTTCTTCAAAGCCTGAGCAATCTTTTCGGCATGTTCCAGCTGTAAAATCAAATGAAGACCTGCGGCGCTGTCTCCGATTTGTATCTGAGGAAGGTACTCCCCCAGCAAAGACAACAAATAATCCCTTTTATCCCGATAGGCCTTCCGCATCCGGTTCAAATGTCGTTCAAAATGCCCCCCAACCAAAAACTGATAGAGCACGTTTTGATCCGCCCTGGGCACAGTGCAGTGCAGAAAAGAAAGCTTTTCCTGAAATCCCTCCATAAGGGATGGTGGCAGCACCATATAGGCTACTCGAATGGCAGGGGCAATGGCTCTGGAAAAGGTTCCCAGATAAATCACCCGGTTACAGGGATCCATTCCCTGAAGAGAGGGAATGGGCTTTCCCTTAAACCGATACTCACTGTCATAATCATCCTCTAAAATATAACACTGTTCCCGGCGGGCCCAGGCCAAAAGCGCCAGACGACCTTTTACCGGCATAACCCTTCCAGTGGGATACTGGTTAGCCGGCATTACATAGGCCAGGTCAACGGCATTTTTCCCAAGGATCTCCGCCCCCATCCCTTCTTCAAGCCCCCGGAAGGTACAGCGCTTCCAACCCATGGATCCAAATACCTTCACCGCCTTCACATAGGTCGGTTCTTCAAAGGCAACCGTTCCCTTTCCTAAAAGCAGCCCCAGCAGCATCAGCAAATACTCACTTCCGGCACCTATGATCACCTGCTCTTTTTTTGCTCTAACTCCCCTGGCCCTGTAAAGGTACTGCACCAGAGCCCTTCTCAAGGCCGGCTCCCCCCTTCCATCTCCGTTTACAAACATGGAAGAATTGTTTTTATCCAAGGTCTGCTTGTAAAGCCTTCTCCAAAGAGCAAAAGGAAAATCCTCCAAATCCACTCCCCAGGGGGAAAAGTCAATGGCTGCTTCTTTCTCCTTTTTTTTCTCCAAAACTGTTTCCAGAGGAGCAGCCAAAGGCTCCGGCGCTTCCCCCTCAAACAGATTGCTGTAATATCCGCTTCCCGGCCTGGGGGAAATATATCCCTCCGCCTCCAGCTGGTCATAGGCACTCTGCACAGTGGACCGGGAGACCTTTAAGGAAAGGGACAGAGCTCTGGTGGAGGGCAGTTTTTCCCCTGCCAGAATATTCTTCCTTTGGATTTCTCTTTTGATATGAGAATAAATCTGCTCATAAATAGGGCTGTTGCGGTGAAGGGAAATGATCAGCTCCAAGCCGGCTCCTTTACAGTTTAAAGGAGCTTTTTAAGGAAACAATCCGGTTAAATACAGGGCGGTCCGGCTTGGAATCCTTGCAGTCCACGCAAAAATAGCCATTTCTTACAAACTGGAAGCTGTCATAGGCCTTGGCCCTTTGCAGCTCCGGCTCCAAAAAGCAGTTTTTCAGCACCTTCAGGGAGTTGGGATTTAAATTCAAATTGCCGTTTTCATCCAACTTCCCCTTTTCCTCATCCACAATATTTTCGTACAAACGGCATTCTGCCGGATATGCCGTTTTTGCATTTACCCAGTGAATGGTGCCCTTTACCTTTCTTTCACAAAATCCAGAGCCGGACTTGGTGGCGGGGTCGTAGGTAGCACGAACCAAGGTAATGTTCCCCTCTTCATCCTTTTCAAAGCCGGTGCAGGTAACAAAGTAAGCCCCCATCAGCCGCACCTCATTCCCTGGAAACAACCGGAAATACTTTTTCGGAGGATTTTCCATAAAGTCCTCCCGTTCAATGTAAAGCTCCGGACCAAATTCCACCTGCCGCTCTCCCAGCTGGGGGTTTTCTAAATTATTTGGGATATTAAGGATTTCAGACTGATCCTTTGGATAATTGTCAATCACCAACTTGATGGGATCCAAAACCCCCATCATTCGAGGGGATTTTAATTTTAAGTCCTCCCGGATACAGTATTCCAGCATGGCGCTGTCCACTGAGGAATTGGCTTTGGATACTCCTGCCAGCTTTACAAAATTGCGGATGGATTCCGGAGTATAGCCCCTTCTTCTCAAGGCTGCAATGGACACCAGTCTGGGGTCATCCCAGCCGTCCACAATCCCATCCTCCACCAGCTTTTTAATATACCGCTTTCCTGTCACCACATTGGTAAGATAGAGCTTGGCAAATTCAATCTGTCTGGGAGGATTTGTATACTCGCATTCCTCCACCACCCAGTCATACAGGGGTCTGTGATCCTCAAATTCCAAGGTACACAGGCTGTGGGTAATACCTTCTATGGCATCCTCTATGGGATGGGCAAAATCATACATGGGATAAATACACCAGCTGTCTCCTGTATTGTGATGAGACATTCTGGCCACCCGGTAAAGCACCGGATCCCGCATATTGATATTGGGGGAAGACATGTCAATCTTAGCCCGTAAAACCTTTTCTCCATCCTGGTATTTTCCATCCTTCATGTTCTGAAACAATTCCAGATTTTCAGAAACAGAACGGTTTCGATAAGGACTTTCCTTTCCCGGTCTGGTATAATCCCCCCTGTATTCTCTGATTTCCTCCGCCGTGAGATCACATACATAGGCCTTTCCCTTTTGAATCAAAAAAACTGCCTTCTCATACATTTCTTCAAAATAATTGGAAGCAAAGAAAAGCCGGTCCTCATACCTTCCTCCCAGCCATTTCACATCCTCTATGATGGAGTTTACATACTCCTCTTTTTCCTTGGTGGGATTGGTATCATCAAACCGCAAATTAAACAGCCCCTGATACTCCTCTGCAATGCCGTCATTTAATATAATGGACTTGGCATGGCCGATATGCAGATATCCATTGGGTTCCGGAGGAAAACGGGTGTGAACATGGTCAAACCGTCCTGATTCCAGATCCTTATCAATCTCTATTTGAATAAAATTCTTGGAGGAGTTCCCCTCTCCCCTGGTTGTTTCATTGGTAATTTCTGACATAAAAAAGCCTCCGTCCCACTTCATTGTAAAGCGAATCAGAGGCTATTATAGCATTTTTCAAATGGAATATCTATCCTTCTTTTAGGCCTGCTCTGTGAACAGAGGCGTAGAGAAATATCTGTCTCCGCTGTCCGGGAGCAATGCCACAATGGTCTTTCCTTCATTTTCCGGTCTCTGGGCCAAAGTGATGGCGGCATACAGAGCAGCACCGGAGGAAATACCCACCAGCACCCCTTCCTTGGAGGCAATCAGTCTGCCATAGGCAAAGGCCTGCTCATTTTCCACCGTAATAATCTCATCATAGACGGCAGTATCCAAGGTATCGGGGATAAATCCGGCACCGATTCCCTGGATTTTATGGGGGCCGCTCTTTCCCTCGGACAAAACAGGGGAGCCTGTTGGCTCCACAGCAGCCACCTTTACTCCTGGCTTCTTTTCCTTTAAGTAGGAGCCAACTCCGGTAATGGTGCCGCCGGTTCCCACACCTGCCACAAAAATATCCACTGCTCCCTCCGTGTCCTCAAAGATCTCCGGACCTGTGGTTACCCGGTGTATCTGGGGATTGGCCTGGTTGTCAAACTGTGCGGGAATAAAACTTCCAGGAATCTCAGCCGCCAACTCCTCTGCTTTTGCAATGGCGCCCTTCATACCCTTGGCCCCCTCTGTCAGCTCAATCCGGGCACCATAGGCCTTTAAAATATTTCTTCTTTCCACACTCATGGTTTCCGGCATGGTTAAAATCACTTTATACCCCTTGGATGTTCCCACAGAAGCCAGTCCAATCCCCGTGTTTCCGGATGTGGCCTCGATGATGGTGGCTCCGGGCGTCAGTTTCCCCTCCTTCTCTGCGGCTTCTATCATGGCCAGGGCAATCCTGTCCTTAACAGATCCTGCTGGATTAAAGTATTCCAGCTTAACCAGTACCCTTGCCTTTAATCCCAACTCCTTTTCAATATTGGATACCTCCAGCAAGGGGGTTTTTCCGATTAATTCACTGCTGCTTTTATAAATCTTTCCCATCTTTTTTATCCTTTCATAATACCTTATTACCTACTTGTTTGATAGGTTTATATTACTCTATTTACCGGAAAATGTCAAGAACAAAAGAGTATTCTTTTTTTAGAGTTCATTATGTATTTTTATGCAATATGTTGTCCCGCCCGATGCCAGAATAGCCGCTCATGCGAGCATGCCTGTTGCGTACACACAGCTGTATAAGTCTGCGCAGCAGCTTCCGTGCTGCTCACAGGTATTCGCA
>CALISX010000095.1 GCA_938041725.1 uncultured Lachnoanaerobaculum sp. | reverse complement strand
GAACATCAGCCTTCCAAGCTGAATACGTGGGTTCGATTCCCATCACCTGCTTTTTATCATAATTATGATAATTATGATAATTATGATATATGGTGGATATAGCGCAGTTGGTTAGCGCGCCAGATTGTGGCTCTGGAGGCCGTGGGTTCGAATCCCACTACCCACCTTTAACCCATTTATTGGGTCATCGCCAAGCGGTAAGGCACAGGACTTTGACTCCTGCATTCGCTGGTTCAAATCCAGCTGGCCCAGTTAAGAGAAAAGGCTTCAAACCGTTGAAAACAGCGGGTTTGGAGCTTTTTTATTGTGGCGGATTGTAAGAGAAGCTTTGTTTTCAGATAAAGTATACTATAAGGTTCTATATATTTACGGAGTATAATAGGACTTATTTGCTATTCAGAAAAATTTTTTTATCAAATTCCAAAAAATAATAAGTGTAAAAATTATGCTGTTTTGCCGAAAAATAGCTGGGGAAACCTCTAAAAACTTAGTACTAAATATCTAAGAAAGCTTCTTCATAAACCTGTTAAATACATAAAATTACACTTAAAAAATGTTGAATAATTTGTAACAGTATAGCGTTTTTTCTGTATATGGTATAAAATAACAGTATAAACTCTTTGCTGTGTTGTGGGGAGATCTTCAGAAATGTGGAAAGCAGGCTGCGACAGTAGTTTACAGCTGGAGATGCTTTCTTTGAGGTGCTTTCAGGCGTCCCTACGGGAAAGGAGGGTAAAAGGGGCGGCGGTAAAAAATATACAGAAACAATAAAGGAGTGAAACAAAAGGAGGTGCTTATGAAACGAGCAAAAGAGTGGAGAAGGGGTGCAGGGCTGCTTTTGAGCGCGCTGCTGGTATTCCCGATCTTTGCAGTAAAGCCGGATGCTGTATATGCTGCAGAACGGGAAGTGCGGACAGTTAATGTGAACATCGCAAACGATCTTGGTATGAGGAATCCGAGGGTTCCTGGAAGTACCGCTGATGCTTGGGAGGGAGACAAGGTAAGATTCGGGCAGTATGGCGGAAATCCCCTCACCTTCCGAGTGCTGGATAAAAAGACCAGGGATTTCGGTGGAGAGACCATGTTCCTGGATTGCGATGCCATACTCTACAACCAAAAATTTGATGCGGCCGGCAGTGTTGTGTGGGAGAGCAGCTCGCTTCAGAAGGAACTGAACACAAGCTTTTTAGGCAGCAGCTTTTCTATGAGGGAGCAAGGTGCGATTTATCAGAGCCAGGATCCCGCCGCCCATAAGGCTTGGGAGCAAGGGGAAGGAGGGACTTGGGTTTATGGAGCGCTTCCCTCCGGCGGGAACAAAATTTTTGCTTTGGATGTAAGAGAGGCGGAGCATGAAGCCTATGGTTACTCCCACACAGGAAGAGGCCCTGCTCCTTGGGAAATTGTGGAAAACCGGAAAAAGATCGGCGGAAGGTATGACTCCTATTGGCTGCGTTCAGCAGACGGAAGTATACCCAACTACCATGCAGGCTGCGTGGATAGTGCGGGCCGGGTTGGTGGTGATCACCCCGACTTGGACATCCCCAGTGTGAGTCCCGCCTGTAATTTAGATCTGCCCGCTGTACTTTTTGGTACGGTTCGGGGAAGGAGTAAGTCTTCTTTTACTAAGACAGAGGTGCCGGACAATCCGTATAACGAGTGGGTGCTGACACTGAACACCGGAGAGACGGGCTTTACAGCTGTGCGGACGAATCCGGAGGATGCAATCACAATGATGGGAGGGAGAATACAGCTCTCTCTCTCTGGTGCAGTCAGTGGTGCAAATCAGATTTCCGCTCTGCTTCTGGACAGCAATAATACAGCGCTTTGCTATGGGAAGATTGCAGAGTCAGGGGACAGTGCAGCTGTTGTAAAGCTTCCAATGGGGCTTAAGACGGGTGCCGCCTATACCCTTCGAGTGTTCTCCGAGGAAGCATATGACGACAGGACAAGCTATGCTGGAAACATGGAGGACATCAGCTTTACTGTGGAGGAGTACATTTTGCCCTTCAGGATGCGGGAACGGGACTATTTGAATAAGGAAGGTATAGGTAAGCGTCTTTTAGTCCCGTAGAGTGGTTTAGCGCCAAAGCCTGGAGACCCTGCAGATGCAGCCTATGACTTGGAGGGCGGGTATAAGAACCCAGCATTTCCAATGCCTGGTACACCCGGTACCACGATCTATATAGCTGCCAGCCTTTAGAGGCGCGGCGGAGGTATGGCTGAGGAAGCCGTGCCTCCGCTTTTGTGATTTTATGGCAGTATGGTGCAGCAGGAGTTTTCCAGGCCCGGGACTTTTATAACAATCTATGTTATAATGAAGAAAGTTTGTATTTCCAGGGCTGCCCCGGGAAATACGCAGCCCATTGAACTGTACCTGTATATGGAGGTGTGAATGTATAGCATCGGGGACTTGATTGTTCATGAAAGCACCGGAGTATGCAAAATAACAGACATCTGTGTTCCTGAATTTATGACTGGAGAGAAAAGACATCTATGTTACATGATTCGTCCCGTTTTCGGGAAAAATACCGTGATTTATACCCCGGTGGATTCCGACAAAGTATTTCTGCGCCCGGTTATGACCAAAGAAATGGCCATGAGCTATCTGGGACGGATTGCCCAGGAAGAGGTGGACACCATCCAGGCCAAAAAATCAGCGGAGCTGGAGGACAAGTACCGAAAAGCCATGAAAAATACCACCTGTTATGATTTGATGAAGCTGCAAAGGAGCATTTTGAAAAGAAGGAGGGAATGTGTGGCGGATGGACGGGTAGTGAGTCAGGTGGACGATAAGTATTACAAAAATCTAAAAAAATTGATCAGTGAAGAGCTTAGCATTGCCCTGGAAATCCCGGTGGAGCAGGTAGGGGATTTCATAGGAGACTATGTGAAGGATAAGGAGTTCCTGCTGGTATAACGGTATGGGGAACCCCTGAGGATAACAGCAAAAGTCCTTGGTTTGTATTATGAGGAGAGAAAATGAAGTTTACAAAAATGCAGGGAATCGGAAATGACTATGTCTATGTGGATTGCTTTCAGGAAACGGTGGCGGATCCTGAAAAAACCGCCCGGCTGGTCAGTGACCGCCATTTCGGGATAGGCTCTGACGGACTGATTTTGGTTTGCCCTTCTAATGTGGCCCAGGTAAGAATGGATATGTACAATGGAGATGGGTCCCGGGGAAAAATGTGCGGGAACGGCCTGCGCTGCGTGGCAAAATTTGCCTATGAACATGGGTATGCAGCCCAGGAGGAATTTGAAATAGAGACTCTTGCCGGAAACCGCCATGTAAAGCTGGAGGTTACCGATGGCCATGTGGACTTTGTGACAGCAGACATGGGAGAGGCGCGGATCACCTCGGAGGTTCCTGAAAAAATCGCAATCGGAGAAAGGCAGGAGGAGTTTATCGGCGTTGATATAGGGAATCCCCATGCAGTATACTATGTGAGCTCCGAAAAGGCATTGCAGGCCCTGGATTTGGAAAAATGGGGCCCTCTGTATGAAAACCATCTGCGCTTTCCCGATCAGGTGAATTCCGAGTTTGTATATATCATCAGTCCGGAACGTCTGCAGATGCGGGTATGGGAGCGGGGCAGCGGAGAGACGCTGGCCTGCGGTACCGGTGCCTGTGCAGCGTTTTATGCCACCATGAAAAAGGGGCTTTGCAGAGAGAGGGTCACCATGGAGCTGTTGGGAGGAGAACTGCAGATCTTCTTACAGGAAGGGCGGATTTATATGAGAGGCCCGGCAGTGACCGTATTTACAGGAGAGATTGATTTAGAGACTCTGTAAATCAGTGCCTTTTGGGGTTTGGTAAGGTTGCCTAGTGCAGAATGGAGAGGATGGAGGGGGTTCGGAGGGGGATGTTTTTTAAACATTGTTGATATTTTCCTTAATCTCTTTGAATAAGAGCAGCAAAAAGAAAAAGTATATAAATTGGCGCAATTTTCTTTGTATTCCCCCTTGATTTACATGTGATAATGCCTTATTATAAGAATAAAAGTTGTTGATATTAACAATGTAAACATTGTGCAGTGCCGGGGTTGTCCGGCATGGAGGTTGATCAGGACCTTATGCCGCAGGGGGTGGCTTAGGCATAAACATTGTAAAAGGAGAAAATACATGATCTCAAACCAAATCCTTCAAAGTACCATAGAAGGGTTGAAGAGCATTTCCAGAACCGAACTGTGCATCTGTGATGTAGAGGGGAAAGTGCTTGCGACTACTTTTGTGGAGGCAGAGCAGTATGACAGCCAGATTGCTTCATTCGCCAACTCTCCGGCGGATTCCCAGGTGATTGGCGGATTCCAGTTTTTTAAGATTTTCGATGAGCATCAGTTGGAATATGTGCTTTTGGCCCAGGGAAGCTCTGAAGATACCTATATGATCGGCAAGCTGGCTGCTTTTCAGGTGGAGAACCTTTTGGTGGCCTATAAGGAAAGATTCGACAAGGACAACTTTATCAAGAATCTTCTCTTAGACAATTTATTATTGGTGGATATCTATAATCGTGCCAAGAAGCTCCATATTGAGACCAATGTGCGCCGGGTGGTTTACATCATTGAAACCAAGAATGAGCGGGATATCTCCTCTCTGGAGGCAGTACGGGCCTTGTTTGCCAACAAGAGCAAGGACTTTGTTACTGCAGTGGATGAGAAGGATATTATTTTGGTGAAGGAGGTTCGGGAGGGCAGTGCCTATGATGATCTGGACAGGATTGCCCGTTCTGTCATTGAGGAGCTCAATTCCACCGGCATCTTAAATGTGAATGTGGCCTATGGCACCATTGTGCAGGAGATCAAGGAGGTTTCCCGTTCCTATAAGGAGGCCAAGATGGCCTTGGATGTGGGCAAGATCTTTTACAGCTCGGAGAATGTGGTGGCCTATGCCAGGCTTGGAATTGGCCGCTTGATTTACCAGCTGCCCATTCCCCTTTGCAAGATGTTTATCAAAGAGATCTTTGAGGGGAAGAGTCCGGACGATTTGGATGAGGAAACTTTAACCACTATTAATAAGTTCTTTGAGAACAGCCTGAATGTTTCCGAAACCTCCCGTCAGCTCTACATCCACAGGAATACATTAGTATACCGGCTGGATAAGCTGCAAAAGACCACCGGACTGGATCTTAGGGTTTTTGAGCAGGCCATTACCTTCCGCATTGCTTTGATGGTGGTGAAGTACATGAAGTACATGGAGAAGCAGGGATATTAATCAGGGGACATTGTATTTTGGCAAGCAGCCGTGACGATAGCCATACATGGAGGAGGCTCCGTGTATGGCTACTATGATATTTGGAGATGAATATGAAACATTATGAGGATGACTTCTTAAACTCGGTGCCGCAGCCGAATAACAGCAGATTTTTCCCGGGATTTTTAACCGGGGTGCTGGTTACCCTGTCTGTTTGCGCCATTACGGTCAGTGCAGGGATGGGAACAGGGCGGCTGCGGGTGGCCTATAGAGGCAGCAAAAACACCAATCCCGCCACCAGGGTGGATAACTCCGGGGAACTGGATTTTGACCGTATAGAAAATAAAGCAGGGATGATGCAGGAGCTGGTTTCCCAATACTTTCTGTTTGATGAGGACATGGAGAAGGTGGAGGAGGGGATCTATGCCGGGATGATGAACGGATTGGGGGATCCCTATACCACCTATTACACCAAGGAGGAATATAAGGCCCTCAATGAGGAAACCGACGGACAGTATTCCGGTATCGGGGCAGTGGTCAACCAGAATCCCACCACCAAAATCATTACCATTGTAAAGGTTTTTGCAGGCAGCCCGGCGGCTCAGGCAGGGATGCAGCAGGGAGATATTATCTATAAAATTGACGGAGAGGATATCTCCGGAGAGGATATGGATGTGGTGGTAAAGACCAAGATCCGGGGGCTGGACGGCACAGCGGTGAATATTACGGTGCTTCGGGGTGAAGACCATAAGGAAGTGGAGTTAAACATTACCCGGAGAAATATTGAGGTGCCTACGGTGGAAACCAAGTTTATCGGAGAGGGCATCGGCTATCTGGCGGTATCCCAGTTTGACGGGGTGACTGCAGCGCAGTTTCAAAAGGGCATTGAAGATTTGCAGCGTCAGGGCATGAACAAATTGATCATTGACCTGCGGGGCAATCCCGGGGGGCTTTTGGACCAGGTAGTGGATATGCTGGACTACATTCTGCCGGAGGGACTGGTGGTGTACACGGCGGATAAGGACGGCAATGGAGACAAGTATTATTCTGATGAGGAGCATCAGCTGAAGATTCCCATGGTGGTGCTGGTGAACGGCGATTCCGCCAGTGCCTCGGAGGTATTTACCGCAGCCTTTAAGGATTTCCATTGGGGAAAGGTGCTGGGCACCAAAACCTTTGGAAAGGGGATTGTCCAGTCGGTGATTCCTCTGGGAGATGAAACTGCCATTAAGATTACCACCATGCATTACTATCCTCCCTCAGGCTATGATCTCCACGGCGTAGGCGTGGAGCCGGATGAGGAAGTGGAGATGAAGGAGGGGGCTGCCGTTGGGACAGATGGAGACAGCCAGCTTCAGGCTGCCATTTCTGAACTGAAAAGCTGGCAGGAGAATCCATGAAACGGCCAGGAGATATTCCCGGGGTCAAAACCGGCAGAGCCTTAAAGGAAGAAAAGGAAAAGCTGGAATCCCTGAAACAGGAGATTTTATCAGCGGCAGAGCCCGGGTTAAAGCCGGAAAAACAGAAGGAATATCGCTTTTTTGATACAGATACCATTGTTTCCCAGTTAAGCATGCGTTATGATACGGGGAAAAAGGCCAGGGAAATTCTGCGCAGTAAAAAACTGGTACTGGAAGATGTAACCCTGTATTACAGAGACTGGACTTCTTCTCTGTCCTGCCGCTGGACGGGGAGATTCCAGGGAATTGCTGCCTTCCCCTTCCGGGTGGAGCTGGACGTAAACCAGGATACTCTGCTGTGGAGCCGGTGCGAGTGCCCGGAATGTTCCAATAAAAACAGCTATTACAGATTTGAAGATTATGAAAACTGCGAACATGTGGTGGCAGGGGGCTTTTTGCTAAAGGCCTATTTGGACAGCCATGCTCTGGGAGATGCCTCGGATCTGGCGGGGGTTCAGATGCTTTGGGAGCTGGAGGAGAAGAAACATGGACGGGTGGAAACTGCCGCCCTGCTTCCCCAGCTTCAGTACATCCAGAAGGAAGGCAAGGTGCAGATGCGTCTGTCCTTCCAGGTGGGAAGGGATAAATTATACCAGATCAAAAATCTTCGGGAATTTATGGAGGGGCTGGAGAGGGAAGATGAGCAAACCTTTGGAAAAGGGGTGGTTCTTCGTATGGGATTTTCCTCCTTTGGTGCAAAGGAAAAGGAGATGCTGGACTTTATCCGCCAGGCCCTGGAGGCAGAGGAGGATATGCTGCAGCATTTGAGAGAGAGCTACCGCTTCCGCCCCAAGAAGATCACCAATTCCATCCCCCTTTCCGGCTTTGCTTTGTCAGCAGCCTACCGCCTTCTAAAGGACAAGGACTTTGGTCTGCGGGTGGACATAGAGGGAAGCAAGGCAAGATTTTCCCATGGGGAATGCAGGGAGATAGAGGGAAAACTGGCTGTGACCATTGATCCTTTTTATGACCGCAGGAATGTATTTGCAGGGGTGAAAGTTAGAACCCACCGGCCCGGAATGCTTTTCAGCGGAGAGGAGGGCTATTTTGTGCAGGAGAATCTCTTTTGCAAATGCACAGGGGAGGTGGCCCGGGTGTCGGGAGGACTGGAACGGGCCTTGGATGGAAGGGAAACCGCTGTCATTGGCAGGAATCATTTGACGGGTTTTTACCGCAGGGTATTGCCAAAGCTTCAGAAAGTGGCAGAGGTTCAGGACCATGCCCCCATGGTAAAGGAATACCTTCCCCAGGCCCCGGACATTGTATATTTTTTGGATATAGAAAACAACCAGGCGGTGGGGAAGCTGGAAGCCCGGTACCCCCAGGGCCGGGTAGACCCCATACTGGATAGAATTTTGTCAAAGCAGGGAGACATCCAGCGGGACCGGGATGGGGAAGAGGATGCGGTGGAAAGACTGAAGGCGTATCTTTCTGATACCTCTCAGGCAGGAGCCTTGGCCAGTGCTGATGAGGAGGAGATTTACCGCCTGAAAACAGAGGGGGTGGAGAAGCTTCTGGAGCTGGGGACGGTGATGGCCAGCGAGAAGTTCCAGGCCCTGCGGGTTTTTAGAAGGTTTTCTCCTTCTGTGGGGGTTTCCCTCAAATCAAACCTGCTGCATTTGGAACTTTCCTCCGGGGATATTCCCTGGGAGGAATTGGAGGAGATTTTATCCGCCTATAAGCAAAAGAAAAAATATTACCGCTTAAAAAGCGGGGCTTTTGTGAACATGGAGGAGGCGGATCTGGAGGGCTTTCAGGAGTTGGTGGATACCTTGCAAATCAGCGGGAAAACCCTGCGGCAGGGGGCATTGGATGTGCCATTGTATCGGAGCCTGTATTTAAATGAAATGATGCAGGAGCATGAGGCCCTGGCAGCAGGGCGGGATGAAAGCTTTCTGAAACTGATAGAGCGCTTTGAAACTGTACAAAAACAAGGGTTTCGGCCCCCGAAAAGTCTGGAGCCAATCATGCGCAGCTACCA
>CALISX010000094.1 GCA_938041725.1 uncultured Lachnoanaerobaculum sp. | reverse complement strand
TTCAAATCTGTTATGGGTGTGACGCCGCAGGCGTACCGACACAAATACTGCTGATCTGATTGGAGCAGCCGCTGAACCGCGGCTGCTTTTTTTGACCACAGATTAGCATGACCTAACTAATGTTTGGAGAGATGTACTACGGATTGCGGGAGGGACCGCAAAAAGAATTTCCAAACGCATCATCAATTTTATTCTTGTCATGTCGGTGTCCGGCTTTGCTTTCCCGGGCGTAGGGCTGATTTATCCGGGCATCTGCCTCATCGTCTGCTGTGCAGGCTTCAACCTGCTGGACGAGGGGCTGCGGGATTGCTCCCTTTGCTTGACCTGATTGGAGCATAATATACCTTATAGGTCGTAGATGAAAGCGACCTAAAGCAGTAAACTAAAATCAAAAGATTAGCGATTGCTAATCGAAAATGATAAGGAGGTCTTGTATCCATGAAACAAAAATCCGGCGGGATTAAGCGATTGATGGAGTTCACAGGAAAGTATCGTGGGCTACTCACCGTTTCCCGCATTCTATCCGGTATCAGTTCAGTCTTTATCCTTGGCCCTTTCCTCTGCGTTTACTTTGCGGCGCGTGACTTGGTGGGCGTATTTGCCGGGACACCTTTAGACACGAACAGCCTTGTCCGCTGGGGCCTGCTTGCCCTGGGAATGGAATTGATCGGTCTGGTCCTTTACTTTTCGGCGCTGCTCTGCTCTCATGTAGTGGCATTTCACACGGAGAAAAACCTAAAGATGGCAGCGTTGAAACATTTGGCGAAGATGCCGATGGGGTACTTTGACGCCAATCCCAGCGGAAAACTTCGGAAGATTATTGACGACAACAGTTTTCAGACTGAGACTTTCATCGCTCACCAGCTCCCCGACTTGGTGGGAGCGCAGGTCACGATGATCGTGAGTTTGGTGCTGATGCTGGTCTTTGACTGGCGTGTAGGTATCCCTCTCCTGCTACTCTTTGGCATCGGTTTCTTCTTGCAGGGGTCCCTCATGGGGAAGGACAGCATGAAATTCATGCAGACCTACCAGGACTCTTTGGAAACGATGAACCATGAGGCGGTGGAGTACATCCGGGGCATTTCGGTAGTCAAGGTGTTCGGACAGACAGTGCACTCTATCACCAAGTTTAACGACGCCATCAAATCCTACCGGAAGTTTGCTCTGGATTACACGATGTCCTGCAAAAAGGGAATGGTGGCGTTTAACGCAGTCATCAATTCCGGCTTCCTGGTGCTGGTGCCTACGGCGCTTATTATCGGGTTCGTTTCCAACGACCTGATTGGCTTTATGCAAAGTTTTCTGTTCTATGTGATTTTCTCTCCTGCCTGTGCAGTTATGCTTAACAAGATTATGTATATGACCAGCTACAAGATGCAGGCTGAGGAGTCCATGCGCCGCATCGACATGATCTTGACTGCCGAACCGCAGGCGGAGACTTCTGTACCAAAACATCCAAAGACTTACGATGTCTCCTTTGAGGATGTGACCTTCGCATACGAAAATACGGATCATCCGGCGGTATCCCATTTGAGCTTTACAGCCAAGGCCGGAACAACTACCGCATTGGTCGGGCATTCCGGTTCCGGCAAAAGCACAACGGCCAGCCTGATCCCCCGTTTCTACGATGTGCGGCAGGGGACAGTCGAGATCGGCGGGGTGGATATTCGGGAAATTCCTCATGCTGACTTGATGAAGATGGTTGCCTTTGTCTTCCAGGACCCCAAATTGTTCAAGGATACCCTTCTGGAAAATATCCGGGCGGGCAGACCTTCCGCCACACGGGAGGAGGTCTTGCAGGCGGCGCATCTGGCCCAGTGTGATGATATTCCGGAGAAGTTCCCGGATGGCCTTGATACCGTGGTGGGCGGTAAAGGCGTCTATCTTTCCGGCGGTGAAATACAGCGCATTGCGATTGCTCGCGCCATTTTGAAAGACGCTCCCATTGTGGTGTTAGATGAGGCCACCGCCTACGCTGACCCGGAGAACGAGCAGCAGATCCGGAAAGCCTTTAAGGGGCTGGTCAAGGGCAAGACGGTCATTATGATCGCACACCGGCTCTCCGCCATTCAAGACGCTGATCTCATTCTGGTGATGAAGCAGGGTGAATTGGTGGAAAGCGGAACCCACGGCGCGCTGGTGAAACAGGGCAGCGAATACGCCAAGATGTGGAGCAACTATACAAAGACGACCAAATGGCACATTGGAAATGAGGTGAAAGTATGCTGAAACGAATGTTTGCCCTGAGCGATCGGGGGTCAAGAGATTTGAACAAAGGAATTGCGGCTACTACCCTCAGCACTCTGTGCTTGATTGCTCCGGTCAGCCTGCTGGTCATGGTGATATGGGAACTGCTGAATGTGCTTTCCGGGCAGGAAAGCAGTATGCGGGATCATGTAGCCTTATTTATTTGCGGTACAGTAACCATGTTTATCATTGTGTTTTTGACCCAGTGGCTCCAGTACAACAAAACTTATACCGTGGCGTACGAGGAAAGCGCCAATCGCCGGATTGTCCTGGCAGAGAAGCTTCGGAAACTTCCGCTGTCCTTCTTTGTCCGGCGCGATCTTTCTGACCTGACTACCACCATTATGGGGGACTGTACGGCTCTGGAGCGCGTATTTTCCAATGCGATCCCGCAGCTCTTTGGAACGATTCTCATGTTTATGATAACGGCTATCGGCCTGCTGGTGCTTGACTGGCG
>CALISX010000093.1 GCA_938041725.1 uncultured Lachnoanaerobaculum sp. | reverse complement strand
TCTGCAAAAAGGACCTCCGGCTTTAGTTTTTCACAAAGAGCAATGCCGCTCAGGGCATCATTAGCCTCCCCCACAATTTCTACCTTATGCTTACTTTTTTCCACCAAATAGCGAATCAAATAACGTATATCCTCCTCATCATCCACAATAACAGCTTTAAACATCTTCCCACCTTTCTGCAAATATACTGCCAGTCTGCATTTCCTTCCACCTGTTTTCTTCACTGTACATTACCAATGGAATATCAAAGGAAACCTTGGTTCCCTGTCCGTATACACTTTCTATATGCAGTCCCCTTTCTCTGCCATAGTAAAGCTTCAGCCTTGAATGCACGTTTTTCAGACCTATGCTCTCTCCCGAATGCTCACCCTGACACTGCTGCAACTGTTTTTGTAAACTGTGCAACACCTCCGGCTTCATTCCCATACCATTATCTTCCACAGCAATTTCCACTCCTTTAAGCGATTTGTGACAAACTATGGAAATTTTCCCGCCTTCTCTTTTTTGATCAATACCATGATAAATAGCATTTTCCACCAGAGGTTGCACCAAAATCTTAATGATGCGGTTATCCAACAATTCATCATCCACATAAAAATATACCTGTAATCGGTTTTTATAACGTATTTTTTGAATATTAATATAGCTTTTCACATGTGCCAGCTCCTCTCTTAAGGTTACCACCTCATCTCGGCTGTTGATACAATATCGGAAAATCAAAGCCATAGACTTGGCTATATCGGCAATACTTTCTACACCGTTTCGAAGAGCCAGACTGCGAATAGTTTCCAGAGTATTATAAAGAAAATGAGGATTAATCTGGGCCTGTAGTTCCCTCAGCCTTGCATTAGCACTTTCATGTTCCTTAATCCTTAAGTCCTCCATTAAGTGCCTGATACGCCTGGACATCTTGTTAAACCCTCCGGATAAAGCCAAAATATCCCTATTCCCCTCCTCTTTTGCCCGAACATGAAAATCACCTCTTGAAAACTCCTCCATATGTGTCAAAAGTCTTTGCATGGGGCGGGTTATTCTTCTGGCCAACAAATAGGAAAGTACAGCTGAAAAAAGCAATGTTAAAAGGGTAATCCCCACAAAGGTTCCCCCTGCTATTAAAAACCGACTCCTGAAATTTTCCTTAGAAACCACAGCCTCAAGCTTCCAATCATAACTTTCCACTCCATATCGGTACAAAGAAAATTCTTTCAAAAATCCGCCTTGCTCTACACCGGTTTCACTATCCAGACATTTTACAACTTTTTTTATATCCTCCTGCGTATAGTTTCCTTCCCCACAGGCACTTTCCAAAAGCTCTCCGTCACTGCTGCGCAAAAGTATCAAATGATCATCATCAAATGTATGACTGCCAAGAGTCTCCTCCAGTAAACGAACGTCCAAATCCACCATAATCACACCAATTATAGTTTTGGCGTCATTTGGACTGATAATCTTTTTGACCAAGGAAATCACCTCAGGCCCCTCACCAAAAAACACCTGATAGTCTGCCTTATGTCGCTGTACCGTAACCATATTTTTCCCGGATAAAAACACCTCCTGATACCATGGCTTTTGTACCAGAATCTCCTTGGAGAAAAAGCTGCCTGAAGTATAGGAGCCTCCATCATATACCATGAAAATATTGCTGATGATGGGACTGGTTCTACGTATGTTTCTTAATACATTTTCAATATTCTGGGAATACAGTGCATTTTTTTGCCCTCTGCTTCCTGTACCCTTTTGAAACAATTCCTGTTCTATTACCATGCCTGTAAGAATACGCTGAGCCGTTTGAATATTCTCA
>CALISX010000092.1 GCA_938041725.1 uncultured Lachnoanaerobaculum sp. | reverse complement strand
CTTCACAGCCTCCGCCGGGACCGAAATCTGGATTTTGTGATCCAGGTAGACGGGGGGGTGAATCGGGACAATATCCGGGAGATTGCAAAGGCCGGAGCAGATGAGCTGGTATCCGGCTCAGCAGTTTTCCGGGGAGATATGGCGGCCAATATTAAACTGCTGCAGTCCTTGATTTCATAAGGGTTTTTGCTGCAGACAGGATTGGAAAGGTTTAAGAAAATGAAAGCCATAGTTATTTCCGGTGGAGAACTCCACCGGAGTTTTTTTAAAGAATATTTTGACAAATATGGTAAGGAGGCCTGCATTATCTGTGTGGACGGGGCCTTGCTGGCATTGGAGGAAATGGGGATCTGCCCGGAGTATGCAGTGGGGGACTTTGACACCCTTAAAAATGAGGAATTACTGGAAAAATACCGTCAAAGAGGAGTGAAAATCCTCCGTCACAATCCGGTAAAAAATGCATCGGATACAGAACTGGCCATGGAGTTGTGCCGGGATGCCGGTTTTTTGGATATCACTTTGCTGGGGGCTTTGGGCCGGAGGATGGACCATGCCCTGGCCAATCTGTTTTTGCTTTCCCGGTATGAGGCGGAAAACATCCGACTTTCCCTCCTTGACCCCTGGAATCATATTTATACAAAATCCGCCTCCTTTTCCATTCAAAAAGATCTGGCCTGGGGAAACTATTTTTCGCTTTTTACTTTGGAGGGCCCGGTGGAGAATGTAAGTATTTCCGGGGCAGCCTATCCCCTGAGACAAAAGAAACTGGACAGCAGTCTTTATCCCAGCCTTACCATCAGCAATAAAATTCTAGAAAAGGAGGCAAGGATTACCTTTTCCCAGGGAAGGCTGCTGGTGGTGGAGAGCAGAGATCTTCCACTGTCCCCTTGACAAAATCCCGAAAGTATTGTACTGTATTGTTGTATTAATCATATAGTACATGAGGAAGGGATTATTATGGTGTGGGAATTAAGAAATGACCGCCCCCTTTATCTGCAGATAGTGGAGATTATGCAAAGACAGATTGTTTCCGGCCGGCTTTCCCCGGGGAGCAGGCTGATGAGCGTTCGGGATTTGGCGGCAGAGGCCAAGGTAAATCCCAATACGATCCAACGAGCCTATGCTGAGCTGGAAAGGATGGGGCTGGTGGAAACCAGAAGAAATACAGGGAGGGAGGTAACCATGGACACAGAGATTATTCGGAGCGGGAAGGCTATGCTGGCCAAGGAATATGTTTCGGAATTTATCCGAAATATGCAGAACATGGGCTTCTCTAAGGAGGATATAAAAATGGCCATTACAGGGCACTGGAAGGAGGAGACCCATGGATGATTTTGTTGTGCTCAGAAATTTGAACAAGCAGTTTGGACCAAAGTATGCAGTGCATGGGATAAACCTGAACATTTCCAGGGGGAAGATCATTGGTTTGCTGGGGCCCAATGGCAGCGGCAAAACTACTTTGATGAAAATGATGGCAGGGGTCTTAACGCCCACTTCAGGGCAGATTATGCTGGAGGGACTTCCTCCATCCTGGGTAACCAAGAGCTTTGTAGCCTATTTGCCGGATAAGGATTTTTTAGATGAGAACCAAAGCATTGAGGATACCTTCCAGTTTTTTGCAGACTTTTATCAGGATTTTTCCGTGGAAAGGGCCAGAACCCTTTTGGATCAGCTGGGCGTAGACATTCGCACCAAGATCAAAACCCTGTCCAAGGGCAATAAAGAAAAGCTTCAGCTGATTTTAATTATGAGCAGAAACGCCTCCCTATATATTTTGGATGAGCCTATTGCAGGGGTGGATCCTGCGGCCAGGGATTATATTTTAAAAACCATCATTTCCAATTATAATCCCCAGGCCACAGTGTTGATTTCCACCCATTTGATTTCGGATATTGAGGGGATTTTGGATGAGGTGATTTTTATCCATCAGGGAGGCGTGATGCTTTATGATGCAGTGGAAAATATCCGCAACAAACAGCAGGCATCGGTGGATGCCTATTTCAGGGAGGTATTTGCATGCTGGGGAAGATAGTCAAATATGAATTGAAGGCCACCCGGTTTTTCTTCTTGCTGATGCTGGGCTTTATTGCAGCCACCACATTGATTGTCGTCTTTATCGGTATTCTTCCCACAGCCCTGGAGGCCAGGAAGGCGCAGGAATACTATGACTATTATGGCAGCGGGGGTATGGAAATGGCATCCATCGGCATTATGATCTCCATTTTGCTGTATTCCCTGGTGATGATGGCGGTTTCTGCAGGAAGCCAGATTGCCATTGGGGTGCGGTTTTACAAAACCATGTATGGACACCAGGGATATTTAACCCAGTCTCTGCCGGTAAAACCCCATGAACTGCTTTTGGGAAAGACCATCGCTGCTGTGCTGTGGCTTTTGCTTATAGGTATTGTATACCTGCTCTCCATAGCCTTGCTGGGGAGTGTGGCGGGGTTTGCTGTGATGCAGGCAACCGTTTTGGATTTCTATAAGCTTTCCGGTTATATGAATGGGTGGCTGCATGACACATTTGGAAATAATTACTACATGCTGATTTTGATCGGTTTGGTGTCGGTGGTGTGCAATACCATTTACAGTGTGCTGATGATATTTTTCAGTATTTCTTTGGGACAAAGGGCCAACAGCCACAGGGGGCTGGTCAGTGTGGCCATCTATCTTGGGCTGAGTATTTTAATTGCCATTGGCAATTCTGTTTTCACCCAGGTGATCACCTTCAGCGCCTACAGCCATGGGAGAATGCATATGGGGGGCCCCAGCCTGCTGATGTACGCCATTTTGATTTTTGGATTGTCGGTTTCTGTGCTTGCCAGTGTTCTATTTTACCTGGGAACCCACTGGACCCTTGAGAAGCGCCTCAATCTTCAGTGATGGGAGCAGGAGTCGCAGCTTTGCCCATCTATGGGACAGCTTGCAAGTTGTATTGTATATTTTGTCGAAAACAAAAGGTTTTTCTGGAAAAACCGTCATAATCGCCAATTAAAAAGTGGCAAGAGCGTTTTTGAAAGTATGGTGTTATGTTAAAGTCATAATGCCATATTTTTTGTTGTTTAAAAATCCAGAACAAATCGAAAAAACAGTACAACTTATTTGCAAAGTATATCTGTACCATACTTGTATTTTTTTTGGATTTTCCCTAGACTAAGGACAGAGCATTGGTTTTAAAAACAAAGGAGTACAAGGAGGAGTTTTTTATGAAAAAAACAATGAAGAAAGCAGCGGCGTTCATACTGACCGCAGCAATGTTGGCATCTCTTACAGCCTGCGGATCCAGTGCAGGAGGCGGAGGATCCTCTGCAGCAGGGGAGGGCGGGGCCTCCCAGTCTGGAGGAGAGCAGGGCAGCGCCCAGACAGGAAGTATTGACAACAAGGATATTAAAATCGGAGTATCTATCTGGTCCTCCACAGATGTGCTGGGCTCCCAGTGCAAGAAGGTTTTGGATGAGGCTGCCAAATCCCTGGGGGTACAGGTGCAGTATGTGGATCAGGGACATGTTTCGGAAAAGGTAACCTCCTCTGTGGAGCAGCTGGCAGCGGCAGGATGCCAGGGCATTATTATCTGCAATTCTTCGGATTCGGAAATGACCTCTGCCATCAAAACCTGCAATGACAACAAGGTGTACCTGGCTCAGTTCTTTAGAGTGATCAACCAGGAAAACAGCGCAGATATTTACAAAATGGCCATGGACTCTCCCTATTACATTGGCGCCGTGCATGAGAATGAGCCGGAAAACGGAGAAAAGCTGGTGCAGATCCTTTTGGATAAGGGCAAGAGAAACATTGGACTCATCGGCTGGGAGCAGGGAGATGCCACCTGGCTGGGAAGATGGGAAGGCTATAAGGCCGGTGTGGAAAAGTGGAACAAGGAGCATCCCGATGATCAGGCCAAGCTTTCCGAGCCCCAGTATGCAGGCACATCCTCGGAGGGCGGCTCCAAGGCAGCGGAGGCCTTGATGGCAGCAGATCCCACCCTGGATGCTTTGATTCCGGCAGGGGGCGGCGGGGATCCCCTTCAGGGGGCCATTGCAGCGGTGGAAAGAGCGGGAAAGACCCAGGAGATTGCCATTGTGTCCACAGACTTTTTGCCGGATCTGGGAGAGAGGCTGGCAAATGGATCCATGGCAGGGGAATCCGGGGGACATTACTGTGATCCTCTCTTTGCTTTTATGATGGTATACAATGCCATTAAGGGAAATTATACACAGCTGAATGGGAAGTTTGAGGATGTACCCTTCCCCTATCTCTATGTATCCTCCCCTGAGGACTACGCTGATTATGAAAAATATTTCGTGGATCAGCTGCCCTATACAGAGGAGGAATTAAAGGCCATGGCAGAGCTGAGTCTGGAGGATTTAAAGGCTGCAGCCGCAAAGCTCTCCATTGAGGATGCCAAGGCCCGGACAAAATAAAAGCAGTGACATATGGTGCCCCATAGATCTTCTATGAGAGATCACTGGGGCAGTACCGGGGCTTTGGCAAGCCTTCCGCATTCAGGGAGCAGTGGGATGGAAGGGCTTTCAAAGCCCCATTACGGAAAGGGAAATGTATGAATGCTGCACCAGCAACCATTGGAAAACAAAGGATGTCCGGCAGACTTCGGGGATATCTTATTTTGGTGGGACTTGTTCTGGCCTCCTGGATTATCTTTAAAATACTGACGCCTGGAAATTTCGGTTCCGTTTCCAATATGATGAGCTACTTTCAGGCCAGTCTGATAGCTACTAC
Source organism: uncultured Lachnoanaerobaculum sp. (assembly GCA_938041725.1). GTDB lineage: Bacteria > Bacillota > Clostridia > Lachnospirales > Lachnospiraceae > Lachnoanaerobaculum. The sequence goes on along the minus strand of CALISX010000092.1, from coordinate 4,726 downwards.
GGGAGCAGTGGGATTCTACTTTGTCATGGTAATGGGCATGTTTGATTTTTCCATCGGAGCCAATATTATGCTTTCTGCCATTGTGGGAAGCGTCTTTGCCTCCCGCTTTGGCATGGGGTATTTTGGTCTGGCGGCAGGCTGCATCCTGACAGGCACTTTGGTGGGATTTTTAAATGGAACCTTCTATGTGAAGCTAAGAATTCCCTCCATGATCGTTACCACGGGTCTGGCGTTGATTTATGAGTCCCTGGCCAATTATATTGCAGGGGGAGTGGAACAGACTTTGCCCTCTGATTTGCGGATGTTCGGACGGATGCCCGGAGACATTCTTCTGGCCATTGCTGCCTTTTTACTGGCGGCGGTGATTTTAAACTATACCAAGGTAGGCACCTATACCTATGCCATTGGCAGCAATGAATTTGTAGCAAAGAACATGGGTATTGATACCAATAAATACAAGGTACTGGCCTTTGTGATTTCTGGAGCCTTCCTGGGCATCATGGCCATCCTCACCATCAGTTACGGTTCCTCCATGGTGGCGGTAACGGGCATGAGCTCTATGAGCCGGAATTTTATTCCCACCATGGGATGCTTTTTTGGACTGGCCTTCAAAAAATACGGCATTCCTCTTCAGGCCACTATCATCGGAGAATTTGTAATCAATATTATCTTTTTTGGATTTATTGCTTTGGGAGCCCCCACAGCAGTACAGGATGTCATTACTGGTCTGGCGCTTTTGGTGATCATTACTTTAACCACCAGAGTGCACAAAGGGGACATTGTAAAATAGGAGGGAATATGCAAAAAGTTAGATTAAAAATAGAACATATTTGTAAAACCTTCGGCATTACCAAGGCGGTAAATGATGTTTCCTTTACAGTGGCTCCAGGGGAGGTACATGCCCTGATCGGGGAGAATGGATCGGGAAAGTCCACCCTCACCAACATGCTTACAGGGATTTATACCATTGACAGCGGGAAATTCATTCTGGATGGCAGGGAGGTACATCCAAAAAACCAGGTGGAGGCCAATGATGCAGGGATTTCCATTATAGTGCAGGAACTGGGCACCCTTTCCGGTCTGACAGTGGCGGAAAATATTTTTCTGGGGCATGAAAACCTGTTTGTGAAATTCGGCATTAAAAATACCAATGCCATGGTCAAAAGAGCCAACGAACTTTTGGAGGAATATGGCTTTGGAAGAATCAAGGCCTCCCATATGATTGACGAGTATAATTTCGAGGACAGAAAGCTGGTGGAGATAGTAAAGGCCACCTATTTCCACCCCAGGATTCTGGTGATTGATGAAACCACCACCGCTCTGTCCCAGGAGGGCCGCCATGAGCTGTATAAGCATATGGAGCGGATTAAAAAAGAAGGAAATACGGTGATTTTTATTTCCCATGATCTGCCGGAGATTTTGGAAAAATCCGACACCATTACTATTTTGCGGGACGGGATCTATATTGATACAGTGAAGGCCCGAGAGGTCACTGAGGAGGATCTGAAAAAGCTGATGGTGGGCAGGGAACTGGCAGGAAGCTATTACCGTACCGATTACGGGGAGGAGATCTCCAAGGAGGTAACCCTTCATGTAAAAAATGTCACGGTGCCGGGAAAAATCCATGATGTAAGTTTTGAACTTCACAAGGGAGAGATCCTGGGATTTGGAGGCTTGTCAGAATCCGGTATGCATGAAATCGGCAAGGCGATTTTCGGGGCATCCTATGACAGGCAGGGGGAGGTGAAGCTGGCAGACGGCACTTTGATTACAGACATTCCCACGGCCATCCGCCATTCCATTGCCTATACCTCTAAGGACAGGGACAATGAGTCGGTGGTGATGAACCAGTCCATCGGGGACAATATCTGTCTCCCCTCTTTGGACAGGCTTTCCACAGGCCCGGGGATTTTGCAGGACAAAACCCTGCGGAGCTTTGCAGATACCTATGCCAGAAAAATGTCTGTAAAAATGGTGAACGTGGACCAGTTTGTTTCCCAGCTGTCTGGAGGCAACAAGCAAAAGGTGGTGCTGGCCCGCTGGATTGGCAGGGATTCGGATATTGTGGTATTGGACAGTCCCACCAGAGGGATTGACATCAAGGTAAAACAGGATATTTACCAGCTGATGGACGCCATGCGCAAGCAGGGCAAATCCATTATTATGATTTCTGAGGAGCTGATGGAGCTGATTGGTATGTGCGATCGGGTTATTATTATGAAGGACGGATACATGGGGGGAGAGATTCTTCGCAGTGAAGGTCTGGATGAAAACGCCCTGATTTCCATGATGGTTTAGGAGGTTCTATGAAGGAGAAGGAAGCGGTTCCGGGAACCGGAAGAAAATTTTCCCTGGACATGGGAATGGTTCGCACCCTTTTGCCCATTCTGGGGCTGGTCTTTGTTTTTATACTGTTTAATCTGCTGACAGGGTGGCGGATGATGAATAACCTTTCTTTGGTGATGTCCCAGGCCTATGTGCTTTTAATCAGTGCCACCGGGGTTTTTTTCATCATGACGGTGGGGGGGCTGGATTTTTCCCAGGGCTCTATTCTGGGACTGTCCTCCATTGTGGTATGTTTTTTGTCAAAGATCAACCTGCCCCTGGCGGTGCTGGGGGGCATTGCCACCGGGGCCTTGATTGGGGGAATAAACGGATTTTTCTATGTAAACCGAAAAATTCAGTCCTTTATTGTAACCATATGCACCATGTTTTTACTTCGGGGGGTGATCAAATATCTCACTACCAATGCCCCGGTAACAGGGGCAGCAGGGCTGATTCTTTTGGACAATGCAGCTTTAAAGGCGGCTCTGGCAGCGGCGGTACTGATGATTGCCTTTTTGATTTTCCGCTTTACCAAGTTCGGACGGTATCTAAAGGCCATTGGAGCCGGGGAAAAGGCGGCCATGTTTGCAGGAATCCGAACAGATCGGATGAAGCTTTTACTGTATGTACTGGCCGGAGCCCTCACTGGTTTTGCTGCTTTTATTAATGTCATTAAGGTGGGTTCTGTTACCTCCTCAGGAGGAAGCCAGCTGGAGACCCAGATCCTCATTGCTTTGGTACTGGGAGGCATGCCCATTTCCGGCGGTGCCAAGGTAAGGTTTGAAAACATTGTGGTGGGATCCCTGTTGTATGTTATTTTAAGCAGCGGTTTAAACATGATGGGTTTTTCGACCCAGCTGATGCAGCTGATTCAAGGCATTGTATTTTTGGTATTTGTAGCGGTGTTTGCGGACAGAGCGTCCCTTAGTGTTATAAAGTAGAGCAAAGGAGTCAACATGAAAAAACTGTATCTTTTGGTGGGCAGCCAGGACCTTTATGGAGAGGAGGCCCTTCGGCAGGTGGCCAAAAACGGCAGGGAGGTAGGGGACTTTTTAGACGGAGCCTTAAAGGATCTGGTACGGGTGGAGGTTTTGCCTACAGTGGAAAACGCCAAAATCTGCGTGGAAAACTGTGAAAGAGCCAATACGGATAAGGACTGTGTGGGGGTGATTTTGTGGATGCATACCTTCTCCCCTGCCAAAATGTGGATCAAGGGACTGAAGATTTTATACAAGCCTATTTTACATTTACATACCCAGTTTAACGAGAAGTTACCCTATAACACCATTGATATGGATTTTATGAATCTGAACCAATCGGCCCATGGAGACCGGGAGCTGGCTTTTATTTTAGCCAGAATGGCCATTCCCCATGAGGTGGCGGCGGGATACTATCGGCATGAGAGGGTATGCAGTAAAATCCGCCGCTTTGCCAGGGTGGCCAGGGCCATTGCCTTTTGCCAGGATTTAAAAATTGCCTGTTTTGGCAACAACATGCGCCAGGTGGCTGTAACCGACGGAGACCGGGTGGAAAGTCAGATCCGCTACGGCTGGGAGTGCAATTACTACCCCATTGGAGATCTGGTAAGGATTATGAATGAGGAAGTTACCCAGGAGGCTGTGGATCAAAAGATGGAGGAATACACCTCCAAATATGTGATGAAGACCCATCAGGTGGAGGCAGTACGGGAGCAGGCAAAAATTGAGGCGGCTCTGGATATTTTCCTTAGCAGCACCGGGACAGGAGCCTTTACCGATACCTTCCAGGATCTCTATGGACTCCCCCAGCTGCCGGGTATTTCCATACAAAACCTTATGGATAAGGGGATTGGCTTTGGCCCGGAGGGGGATTATAAAACCTCTGCCCTTTCTGCTGTTTTGATGGAAATGGCCAAGGGAGAACCGGGTGCCACCGGCTTTATTGAGGATTATACCTATGATTTAACCCAGGAGCTGGAGCTGGCCTCCCATATGCTGGAGGTGCCACCGGCCTTTGCTGCCCACAAGCCGGAGATCCAGGTGCATCCCCTGGGCATCGGGGGCAAGGCAGACCCGGCCAGACTGGTGTTTGACGGCATAACAGGAGAGGGCATTCAGGTGACCATGTCGGATATGGGGGACAGATTTCGTCTGATCTGTGCGGATATTGAGCTGGTAAAACAGCCAAAGCCCATGCCAAAGCTTCCTGTGGCCCGAATCATGTACCGTCATAAGCCAAACTTTGCCATTGGCACCGCCGCCTGGTGCTGCGCCGGGGGAGGGCATCACTCTGTGGTTTCCACTGCCTTAACCAGGGAGGACATTGCCATGTTTGCCAGACTTACCGGCACGGAGCTGATTGTGATCGGGGAGGATACCAAGGAAGGGTGAAGGAAGAAGCTGCCGGGAATAAGGCATTAAAA
>CALISX010000091.1 GCA_938041725.1 uncultured Lachnoanaerobaculum sp. | reverse complement strand
TGGGGGTTTACAATGTTAATAGGGGACAGTCGGGAAACTGCCAGCAGATGGTAAAGGGCATCTCCTCTATTCCCATGCTCAGTCTGGGACTTCCTCTGCTTTTGGGGGCGCTGAAATAAAACAGGCTAAAAAACAGGGTCAAAAGCTTTTTACATAAATGCTTGCACATATCGCTTAAATATGCTATCATTGGTGCGTGTTTGAGAGAAGATCTTTCAAATTCTGCCGGTGTGGCGGAATGGCAGACGCGACAGACTCAAAATCTGTTATTCGAAAGGGTGTGCGAGTTCGAGTCTCGCCACCGGCATGTTGCAGGTTGACTTCAATTTAAGGTTGCGGAAAATGAGTTACAAAAAAAGGACTTTCAGGCTGTAAGGCCTGATGGTCTTTTTTTTGTGCTTTATACATGGTACAATCTCTGGGAAACAAAGGAAAGCGTCCGGCAATGGGAACTGGCCGGGGAAGGAGTACCATGGATTTTAAGGAGGAGGCCCTAAAGCTGCACAGCAGTCATCAGGGTAAGATCGGGGTGTGCAGCAAGGTGGCAGTGGAAACCAGAGAGGATCTGAGCACCGCCTACACCCCCGGGGTGGCAGAGCCCTGCAAAGAGATTGCAAAGGATCCTCAGGCGGTTTGGAAGTATACAGCCAAGGGCAGACTGGTGGCAGTGGTAAGTGACGGCAGTGCGGTGCTGGGGCTGGGAAATATCGGCCCCCTGGCTGCTATGCCGGTAATGGAGGGAAAGGCTATTCTTTTTAAGGAATTCGGAGATGTGGATGCCTTCCCCGTTTGCCTGGATACCCAGGATCCCCGGGAGATCATAGAAACAGTGAAGCGGATCGCTCCCTGCTTTGGAGGAATCAATCTGGAGGACATTGCTTCTCCTCAGTGTTTTGCCATTGAGGAGGCGCTGGAAAGAGAACTGGATATTCCGGTATTTCATGATGATCAGCATGGAACCGCCATTGTGGTGACAGCGGCCCTTTTCAATGCCCTGAAAATCACCAAAAAGAAGATACAGGATATTAAGGTGGTGTTAAATGGTCCCGGCAGTGCAGGAACAGCCATTATTAAAATGCTTTTAGAAAGCGGCGCAGGCCATATCATTGCCTGCGATGAATACGGCATTCTCTATTCTGAAAGAGAAAAAGGAATTGCGGATCATAAAAAATGGCTTTGCCAGGTGACCAATCCGGAGCATCTGAAGGGGGGACTGGAGGAAGCTCTGGCAGGGGCGGATGTGTTTATCGGTGTTTCTGTGGCCCATGCTCTGACGCCGGAGATGATTCAGTCCATGGGAAGGGATCCCATTGTTTTTGCCATGGCCAATCCGGAACCGGAAATCAGCTATGATGGGGCTTTGGCTGCAGGGGCAGCAGTGGCGGGGACGGGAAGAAGCGACAGGCCCAACCAAATCAACAATGTGCTGGCCTTTCCTGGTATTTTTAAGGGGGCCCTCAGGGCCGGAGCCAGGAATATTACAGTGGAGATGAAAAAGGCAGCAGCCAGGGCGATTGCAGAGTATATCCCCCGGGACAGCTTGACACCGGAATATATCATTCCCTCTGTACTGGACAAAAATGTGGCAGAGGCAGTGGCAAAGGCGGTGGAGGCGGCAGCGGTTCACAGGGGCGCTCCAGGACAGAAGGAGGAAAAATGAGAGTATTGCTTACTTCAGTAGAAAGTTTAAAAAAGCCAAAAACCCTGACGGTTTGTGCCATGTTTATGGCCATGTCGGTGGTGCTGGGCTTTTATACCATACAAATCGGGGATTATTTGAAAATCGGTTTTTCTTCTCTGGTGAATGAAAGCATCGCCTATTTGTTCGGGCCGGTGATTGGCTGCTTTTTTGGGGCTGCTTCGGATATTATAAAATATATGGTGCGTCCCACCGGTCCCTTCTTTTTCGGCTTTACCCTAAATGCCATGCTGGCGGGGCTGATGAACGGCTGTATATTATATAAAAAGCCTCCCAGGCTTGGGAGAATCTTTGCCGCTCAGCTGATTGTGAGCCTGATATGCAATATTCTGCTGGGCACCTATTGGCTTACTTTGCTGTATGGAAAGGCATTTTTGGTGCTGCTTCCCCCCCGGCTCATTAAAAATCTTGTGATGGTGCCGGTGAATACTCTGCTTTTATACAGTATTTTGAAGATAATGGAGGGAACGGGACTGGAGAAAATCTTAAACCAGGGATAAGGGGGGGCGGAAGCCCCCCTTATCTTAACAAATATTAAGAAAAGCAGGGGGTTATTGTAAGGTTCTTCCGTTAAAATATAAAAAGCAATACTGGATAGCATATCAGGAGGTAGCCATGGAAATTACAAAACCGGCCATTGCCGGAACACTGGAATCCAGCGACTGTCAGGTGATGGTGGAAGCAGGAACAGGGGGCATTGATTTTTCTTTGGACAGCGTAGTGATCCATCAATATGGAAATCAGATCCGCAGGGTGGTGCTGGAAACCTTAAAAAGGCTGGAGGTGGACAATATAAAAATCTCCATTGTGGACAAGGGGGCCCTGGATTGTACCATTAAAGCCAGGGTGGAAGGGGCGGTTTACCGTTCTGTGGGAAAAGTGGAAAATCTTCCCTGGGGAGGTGCCATAGTATGATTCATCCTAACAAGAACAGACTGAGAAGAACCATGATGTTTTTAAATGCCCAAAAGCCGGGGCTGATTAAGGATCCCTATATCTATAAGCCGGATTCCATTATCTTGGATTTGGAGGATGCGGTGGCGGAAAACCAAAAGGATGCTGCCAGGTTTTCTCTGTTCCACGCCCTGAAATCCATTGACTATAGAGGCGTGGAACGGCTGGTGCGCATCAACGGCCTGGATACCCCCTATTGGAAGGAGGACATCCGCTGTGCTGTGGCCGGAGGATGTGATGCCATTCGTATTCCCAAGACAGAGAGCCACCATGATGTGAAGGTGGTGGAGGAGCATATCCTGGCAGCGGAAAAGGAGTTTGGCCGCCCGGAGGGATCGACTTTGATTATGGCGGCGCTGGAGTCCGCCAGAGGAGTTATGCGGGCTCTGGATATCTGCGATTCCTCAGAGCGGATGCTGGGGATTGCTTTGTCGGGAGGAGATTATACCAAGGACCTTATGACCCATATCACCGGTACCGGGGTGGAGCTGATGGGGGCCAGACAGAATATGATTATTGCTGCCAGAGCAGCCCATGTGCAGTGTTTTGACACAGTATATACGGATCTTGACAATATGGAGGGCTTCCGCCAGGATGTGGAGATCATTCATTTAATGGGCTTTGACGGAAAATCCATTATCAATCCCCGCCAGATTTCCATTGTGCATGAAATCTACAGCCCAAAGGAAAAGGAAATCATTTTTGCCGAGAAGGTCATCAAGGAAATTGATTCCAAGAAAGCCCAGGGGGTGGGTGTATTTACTGTGGATGGAAAAATGATTGACATTGCCTTCTATGACGGGGCCAAAAGAACCATTGCCCTGGCAAAGGCTTCCGGTGTGTATAAGGGGGATTTGTAATGATTAATGCAGTTGGACGGGATATACCCCAGGAAATTTTAAAAGAAACCGGCAAGGAAGTATTTCAGGGAAACCTGGCAAAGGACGGACAGGTTTTTCATAAACACGGTGCCCAGGTGCGGATTGTGGAAAACAATGGGGGCAGCAAGCTTTTGCCCAGCATCCGGGCTGCTTTGGAAAAATGCGGGATCAAAGACGGCATGACCATTAGCTTTCACCATCATTTCAGGGACGGAGATTATGTGGTAAATATGGTTATGGAGGAGATCCATGCCATGGGCATTAAGGACATTACCATCTGTGCCAGCTCCCTGGGAAAGGCCCAGAATCCCATCGTTCCCTTTATTGAGGATGGGACCATTACCCATATCCAGTCCTCCGGTGTGCGGGGAAAAATCGGCGAGGCCATATCCAGGGGAAAGCTGAAGGGACTGGCCATTATGCGAAGCCACGGAGGCAGGGTGCGGGCCCTGGTTACAGGGGAAACCAAGATCGACATTGCCTTTGTAGGCTCTCCCACATCAGATGAATATGGAAACCTTCGGGCCATTGGAGGAAAAAGCGACTGCGGGGTACTCTCCTATGCAGTACCGGATTCCTTTTATGCAGACCGGGTGGTGGCCATTACGGACTGCTTAAAGCCCTATCCCAATTTCCCTGCCCATATCAGCCAGACCAGAGTGGATTATGTGGTGGTGGTGGATGAAATCGGGGATCCTGCCAAAATTGCCACAGGAGCCGCTAAGCCCACCACAGATCAAAGAAAACTGATGATGGCGGATTACTGCACCCGTTTTGTGGTGAATTCCCCCTACTTTAAAGAGGGATTTTCCTATCAAACCGGGGTGGGAGGGGCCTCCATAGCTTCCACCATCTACTTGGCCAGGGAAATGGCCAAAAAGAATGTAAAGATGGGCTTTGGAGTGGGAGGACTGACCAAACCCATGTGTGATTTATTAATTAACGGACAGGTGGAATGCCTCTTGGATACCCAGGACTTTGACCAGGATGCAGTGGCTTCCGTGAAGAATTTAAAACATTTTCGGATTTCTGCAGGGGAATATGCCAATCCCTTCAATAAAGGGGCGGTGGTCAATAAGCTGGATATTGTGATTCTGGCAGCCCTGGAGGTGGATGTGAATTTCAATGTAAATGTGGTGGTGGATTCCAATGGCATGGTTACCGGAGCCCAGGGAGGACATCCGGACACGGCAGCCGGAGCCAAGTGCGCCATTGTAATTGCGCCCCTTTTGCAGGGACGCACCCCGGCAGTTTGCACAGAGGTAACCACTGTCACCACCCCTGGAGAGTCCATTGATGTGGTGGTGACGGATTACGGAATTGCTATTAATCCCAGAAGGCAGGATCTGATTGAGGCCATGAAGGGCGTGGATCTGCCCTTTAAAACCATTGAGGAATTGCGGGATATTGCCTATTCCATTGCAGGGGAGCCGGAACGGGTGCAGTTTGCCGACCGTGTAGTGGGAATTATAGAGGCCAGAGACGGCACCGTAATGGATGTGGTGCGCCAGATCAAGGATTTTGAATTTTCAAAAGAGTAAAGAATGCCTGAAAAAACCGGGGAAAGCAGGGAAGAAGGCTTTCCCCGGAAAGGCTCCAGCGGTATTCTTCTAGGCAATGAAGCGGTACCCCAGCCCCCGGACGGTTTTAATATGGGCAGGGTGCTGGCGGTCCTCTTCGATTTTGCCCCGGAGCCGGTTGATGTATACCATAATGGCATTGTCGTCAATGGCAATGGAATTGCCCCAAACCTGCTCATAGATCATTTCCTTGGTAAAGATCTGCTGGGGATGCTTCATAAACAGCAAAAGAAGTGCGCTTTCCTTGGCGGAAAGGATCAGCTCCTGGCCGTTTTTATAAAAGCGCATGGTGGACCCGGAATAGGAGAAGGGGCCCAGCTGGATCTGCAGCACGCTGTGGCTGAGGGTTTTGCTCCTGCGAATCAGGGCTTTTACCTTGGCTCCCAGCACCACAGGGCGGAAGGGCTTTGTAATATAGTCATCTGCTCCAATGGAAAGACCGTAAAGAGAGTCATAATCCTCATCCCTTCCGCTGACAATAATAATCGGGGTATTGACATTGCGGTCCCGCAGGCTTTTGATAATGTCAAAGCCCTCCATATCTCCCAGCACGATATCCAGAATAATCACATCAAAGCTCTGTTTTTGCAAAATGGCAAGGGCCTGGGTGCCGCTATGGGCTACCATGGCTTCCAAATCATTGCTTTTCATTACCTTTTCCAACAGCCTGCAGATGGCAGGATCATCGTCTATAATTAATACTCTATCTTCCATAAACACCTCACCTGAAACTCTATCCCTTTACCAACTCTGTCTGCTATGCTGTATAATATAGCAAATGCATAGACTTATATCTATGGCGGTACCGACCCTGCCCGGCATGGGGGTACTGTAGAACCAGGGCCGGCCCCTGGCTTTGCTATAGAACTATTATAACATCTTTTGGAGGGTTTAAGGAAGGGGAAGGAAGAGCAGGATGGGAAAGAAAAAAAGCATGGGAACCTTTGCAGGGATCTTGGCGGTGGTTGCAGTCCTGATTGCAGGGGATATTTTTGCAGGATGGCGGATTTGGAGCTGGTACAAGGACAGGATGATGGGAAATCAAAAGGAGCAGCTTTTGCTTTTGACCAATACCCTGGCCGCCAATATAGAACAGGACATTCAAGGCTTTGTGCAGGAGGTGGAATTTCTTTCCTATGAGGTGGAGCATACAGACCGATCTAAAGAGCTTTTGCAGGATTATCCACTCTATCATTCCAGCAGCCGCAAAAAACTGCTGCTTTGGCATTCCCAGGGAGAAGAAGGGATTCCAGAAATGCCCCTCTCCCCGGAAGAAAAAGCAGCGGATATCCAGGAGGATCTGGCGATGTATCAGAGCCGGGACAGCCAGGGAAACTATTGGTTGGTGTTCCGGAAAGAATTGGCAGAGGGAGCCCTTTGTCTGGCAGTGGATATGGAAGGATTATACAGCGGTATTATCGAAAACATTCATATCGGGCGAAACGGCTATGTAGTGGTAAAAAATTCCCAGGGAAGAATCTTAATGCATCCGGACAGACAGCAGTGGGGCATTGATGTGATTGAAGGGCGGAGGGTCCGGTTTCCCCAGGCGGATCTGGAAAGCCTGGAGGCTTTGATTGCCCGGCAGAGGAAGGGGGGAACAGGGGTTTCAGAGTATTATTCCTATTGGTGGACCTCCCCCAGTTTGGAAAGGGTGAAAAAAATTGCAGCCTATGCTCCGGCCAGGATGGGAGAGGATTTTCTCATTATCAGTGCTGTAACAGACTATTCGGATTTCTACGCTCCCATCCGGGAGGGATTTGGGAATTTCATGGTTTTTACTGGGGGAACGGCTCTGATTTTTGTATTGTTTGTACTTTTTATTTTTCAGCTGTGGCAGGAGAGGGGAGAAACCAAAAAGCAGATAAAGGAACTGAGGATTTTAAATGCTTCCCTGGAAAAATATCAAAAAAACAGTCAAAAAACCGCCCATCAGCAAAGGCTGCAGATTATGGGTATTATGACTGCGGGCATTGCCCATGAATTTAACAACTTTTTGGTGCCTATTATGGGTTACTCTGAAATGCTGATGGAAAGCTTTGAAAAGGATTCCGAGGCCTATGATTTTTCCAAAGAAATCTTTGAAGCCTCCGCTAAGGCCAAGGAGGTGGTGCGTCAGATTTCCTCTCTGGGAAGGAAAAATCCGGATATTTCCTTTGGTGAGCTGCAGGTAAAGGATTTTTTACAAAAAACACAAAAGATGATGGCAACATTATGTCCGGAGCATATTCTCTTTACGGCAGAGATAGAGGATGTGGAGGAAAGAATTTTCGGAAGCAAGACCCAGCTGAACCAGGTTTTCTTAAATATTTTTGCCAATGCGGTGTATGCCATAGGGGAAAACAAAGAGGGAAGGATTTGGATGCTGGCCTCGGGTATAGAGGGGGAGAAGGTGCGGGAGCTTTTAAAGGATCAAATGTCGGAGGATTGGGAGAAATACCTGCTGGTGGAAATCCGGGATAATGGCAGGGGGATGGCCAAAGAGATGCTGAAACAGATCTTTGATCCCTTTTATACCACCAAGCCCCTGGGAGAAGGCACTGGGCTGGGGCTTGCCATTGTCAGCCAGATTCTCAACGCCCATAAGGGGGGCATCCGGGCCCAGAGCAGGCCCGGGGAGGGAAGCAGCTTTCAGGTCTTTTTGCCTTTGCTGGACAAGAGGGAAAAGTCTTCTTCCTCTGCCATATCTTAATATTTTGTAATGTTTGCCTTAATAGATTTTTAGATGTTTGGGGCGGGATGTTAAGGCTGGGAAAGTATAATAGGAACAATAGAAATTATCAATTTAGGAGGAAAGGATTATGTCTGCCACCATTGTAGGTATCCTGGGCTTTATATGTATTATAGCCATCGTTTTTACCCTGTTCCAGAGTAAAACCCTTCCCAGTATTGCATTTGTTGTTTTTCCCTCTATACTGGCTGTAATTCTGGTCATCGGAGGCTACTACCGCCTGGAGGATGTGGGGGCTTTGATTAAAAGCGGATTTTCCAGTACCGGACCCACAGCAGCTCTGTTTGTATTTTCCGTGCTGTATTTTGGAATTATGACGGATGCAGGAATGTTTGATGTGATTATTGGGAAGCTGATGAAGCTGATTGGAAACAGCGTGGTGGGGGTTACTGTGATGACTGCCGTCATTGCCCTGATCGGCCATCTGGATGGAGGAGGGGCTTCCACCTTTTTGATTGTGGTTCCCGCCATGCTTCCCGTATACAAGCGGATGAATATGCGCTCCACCACCCTGCTGCGGGTAAGCGTGCTGGCCATGGGTGTGCTGAATCTGATGCCCTGGGCAGGCCCCACCATGCGGGCAGCCTCTGTTTTGGGACTGGAGGCAGGAAAATTATGGCGCACCATCCTTCCCATTCAGATCTTTGGTATTGTTCTTTGTCTGGGCCATGCGGTGCTGGCAGGTTTCCAGGAGCAGAAGCTGGGAGCAGGACAGCGTACAAATACAGAGCTTCACAAAGAGGAGAAGTCCAACACCGAGGATAAGGAGTTTGCCAGGCCAAAGCTTTTTATTTTTAATCTTCTCTTGACTTTTGCAGTGATTGCTCTGCTGGTATGGGATAAATTCCCCAGCTATGTGCCCTTTATGTTAGGTGTGGCTGCAGCGGTTTTGGTAAACTATACGGATATCAAGCTGCAGAAGAAAATTATTAACCGTCAGGCAGGTCCAGCCATTATGATGTGTTCCACTTTGATGGGGGCAGCGGTTTTAATGGGTATTCTGGTAAAAAGCGTAACCCCGGATGGCGGTACAGAGATTCCCAGTGTGGTAAGCTGTATGTCGGATTTGATTTCCATGATACTGCCCAGCGCTTTGGGAAGCCACCTGCCCTTGGTGATCGGCTTCCTGTCTGTACCCCTGGCCCTGGCCTTTGATACAGACAGCTATTTCTATGGCATGCTGCCGGTTATGATGGGCATCGGAGAGAGCTTTGGGGTTCCTGCCCTCTCCATCGCCATTGCCATGGTGGTATGCAGAAACTGTGCCACCTTCATCAGCCCCATGGTCCCTGCTACCCTGCTGGGAGTTGGATTGGCAGAGGTGGATATTAAGGATCATATCAAAAACAGCTTTTTGTATGTATGGGGATTTTCCATTATCTGTATGATATTCGGAGTAATGGTTGGCTTGATTCCCCTGTAAGGGGCAGGCTCCTGCGCTTTCCCGTCCTGCAGCTTTTTGAGGAGGCCGCCAGTCCAGGCGGCCTCCTCAATTTTCTATACAATATCTAAATCCACTCCATATTCCTTTGCCAGTCTTCGGTTTTCTGCATAGTATATACATTTTCAAATTTGTTCCAAAATCCACTTTTTATAAAAAATATATTCAATACCGACTA
>CALISX010000090.1 GCA_938041725.1 uncultured Lachnoanaerobaculum sp. | reverse complement strand
TAAAGGGCTTTACCGTCTGGCCAAACTCTCCCAGCATGATTTTTTTAGACTCCTTGGGTACCAGCTTGTAACGCTCCCCGGAAAGCACATTCATCACCGCCTGGGTTCCCACAATCTGAGAGGAAGGCGTTACTAAGGGGGGCTCTCCAAAATCAGCCCGAACTCTTGGAATTTCCTCCAGCACCTCCTGATACTTATCCTCCTTGCCTGCCTCCTTCAGCTGATTGATGAGATTGGACAGCATGCCCCCCGGCACCTGATAACGTAAGGTATTGATGTTGACACTCAGCACCTTGGGGTTTAACAAACCGGACTTTAGCGCCTCCTCCCGCAGGGGAGTAAAATAATCTGCAATCTCTGATAAAAGATTCAGATCAAGACCTGTGTCATAGGGAGTGCCCCGGAAGGTTTCCACCATAACCTCTGTGGCGGACTGGCTGGTGCCCAGGGCAAAGGGGGAAATGGCAGTATCAATAATATCGCAGCCTGCCTCCACCGCCTTTAGCTGGGTCATGGCGGCAAGCCCTGCAGTATAGTGGGTATGAAGATCAATGGGAAGCTGCACCGACTCCTTAAGAACATGGATCAGCTCTGCTGCTGTGTAAGGAGTAAGAAGCCCTGCCATATCCTTTACACAAAGGGAATGGGCCCCCATGTCTTCAATTCTTTTGGCGATATCTTTCCAATACTCCAGGGTATAGGCATCCCCCAAAGTATAGCAAAGGGCTATCTGCACCTCTGCATTGCGTTCTTGTTTCGCTGCATCCACTGCTGTTTTTAAGTTGCGGATATCATTTAAGGCGTCAAAAATCCGGATAATATCAATGCCGTTTGCCACGGATTTTTGCACAAAATACTCCACCACATCATCCGCATAATGATTATATCCCAGAATATTCTGGCCTCGAAACAGCATCTGGAGCTTGGTGTTTTTAAACCTTGCCCTGAACTTTCTAAGCCTCTCCCAGGGATCTTCGTGAAGGAAACGAAGGGAGGCATCAAAGGTGGCTCCTCCCCAGCACTCCACTGCATGATATCCCACCTTGTCCATTTTCTCTATAATGGGCAGCATCTGCTCTGTGGTCATCCGTGTTGCAATCAAAGACTGATGGGCGTCACGAAGCACTGTTTCCACGATCTTTACGGGCTTTTTTGTCTGCTCTGCCATGAAACTCTCCTTTTATTTAACTCCAAAAATTGCCATAAAGGTTCCGGCGGCTACTGCCGTGCCGATAACACCTGCCACATTGGGGCCCATGGCGTGCATCAAAAGAAAATTGGTGGGATCTGACTGGGCTCCCACCTTCTGGGATACCCTGGCTGCCATGGGAACAGCAGAAACACCGGCAGATCCAATAAGGGGATTGACCTTGCCCCCTGTGGCCAAACACATAATCTTTCCAAACATCACCCCGGCAAAGGTGCCAAAGGCAAAGGCAATCAATCCCAGGGCCACGATCATCAAAGTGGTGGGTTTTAAAAAGGCCTCGGCACTGGCGGTAGCCCCTACAGAGGTGCCCAGCAGAATTACCACAATGTACATTAAGGCATTGGAGGCAGTTTCTGTCAGCTGCTTTACCACGCCGCTTTCCTTAAATAAATTACCCAGCATCAGCATGCCCACCAGGGGGGCGGTGGTGGGAAGAATCAAACATACCACCACGGTAACGATAATCGGAAAGAGAATCTTTTCCAGCTGGGAAACCGGAC
>CALISX010000089.1 GCA_938041725.1 uncultured Lachnoanaerobaculum sp. | reverse complement strand
CCCCTTTTTTCTAAAATATCCTCTTCATAGGCCCACTGCATAGGAGAGCTGTGATGAATCACATAGCACACTCCCCTTTTGTTTCTATGATTGGACACAATACCGATATGATTGGTGAAAATCACAATATCTCCCCCCTGCCACTGATCTATGGCATGTACATCCGTGGTGAGAGAAATGGCAGTATGGGAAAAATATACCTTTAAATTCCTCACCCGGCGAAAATCAATATTGGGATCCGGGGCTTCCTCCCCATAGTCTTCAGGATGGCTTTTCCGGTCCTTCTCCACCAAGGGCTGCAAATCATACCCTGCGGTTTTCAAGGCCCTGGCCACCACATCGGTGCATACCCCATAGCCGTCATCCGGATATCCCCCGGGATAATAGGCGCTTTGATACTTGGGTCTGGTGGCAATATAGGCCAGGGCCCCCTCTAAAATATCCCTTTGGTCATCCACCCCGTCCCCGTCCTCATCTCTGGTACTGTGAAATTCCTCTATGACACCGGTATAGCGGTTTGGCAGACGCCTGGCGGAGGTTTTCTGCCTCCTTCCTATGGCAAAATACCAGCACAATCCTGCCAAAAGCACAAATCCTGCCCCTCCCAGCACAATTCTTTTTCTTCTTCTTTTTTTATTTTCCCTTCTCCGGTCCATTCCCTTCCTCTCCCTTCCCAGGCCGCCATACCTATAAGTCCTTGACAACATGGCCCTTCCTATGTATATTCATAAACAAAAAATTGGCGGCGGATGATATAACCCCCCTATGCCGGGGGTCTCCGGCAGTACCATCAATATAAGCCCATGTTTGCCTTCCTCCGCCATCTCTGCCGGCATGGGTACCAGAGGAGGACGTATGGAAGCTTTTTTTCAGTTTTTAAAACGAAAAGACATTGAAATTTCTGCAAAACGCTACGGCATTGATGCCTTGGGAGCCATGGCCCAGGGGCTTTTTTGCTCCCTTTTAATCGGCACCATCATCAATACCATCGGTACCCAGTTTCACATTCCTTTCCTGACCTCCCCGGTGGCCACCATTGCCGGTACCCAGTATACCGTAGGGGGCCTGGCCTCTGCCATGAGCGGGCCGGCCATGGCCATTGCCATCGGATCCGCCCTTCGCTGCCCCCCTTTGGTGCTTTTTTCCCTAAGCACCGTGGGCTTTGCCTCCAATGCCCTGGGGGGTGCCGGAGGACCCTTGGCGGTTTTATTTGTGGCTGTGATTTCTGCAGAAGCAGGTAAGGCAGTTTCCAAGGAAACCAAAATCGACATTTTGGTCACCCCCTTTGTAACCATTCTTTGCGGCATCCTTTTGTCCGCCTGGTGGGCGCCGGCTCTGGGACAGGCCGCCATGAAGCTGGGCGATGTGATTATGTGGGCCACCGGACTGCAGCCCTTTTTCATGGGGATTTTAATCTCCCTGGTGGTGGGCATCGCCCTGACCCTTCCCATTTCCTCTGCCGCCATTTGCGCTGCCCTGGGACTGACGGGACTGGCTGGAGGAGCAGCCCTGGCTGGATGCTGTGCCCAAATGGTGGGATTTGCTCTGATTTCCTTTCCGGAAAACAAATGGAGCGGTTTGGTTTCCCAGGGACTTGGCACCTCCATGCTGCAAATGGGAAATATTGTAAAAAACCCAAGAATCTGGATCGCCCCCTGTGTATGCTCCATGATCACCGGCCCCTTGGCCACCTGTGTGTTTCATTTTAAA
>CALISX010000088.1 GCA_938041725.1 uncultured Lachnoanaerobaculum sp. | reverse complement strand
TGTCTACATGCATCCTGGTCTGTCTTTCATACATATCCATAAGACTGTTCATGGATTTTATCATATTCTTTTGAACATTCCCCAAGCTTCCAAGAAGGAATAAGCCGGAAAACAGCACAAATATAATCAGTAAAGCCAGACCCAGCATATATACAAATAATTTTTTCCGTAAAGATTTCACAGAAAACAACATCCCTATGGGTATTTTCATACACGCCCCCTACTGTATCCCTTCTATCATCTCCCAGCATTCTCCCACCAGAGCCTCTTTGCTTTCACCCGCCTGATACCTGGCAGCATAGTCCTTTTGATGGGACCGCAGGGCATCATGCACCCGAATCACATGGGCCGAATACCCGGGATTGGTATGCTCCGGTATCATCTTAGCATTTTGCTTCATACTTTGTATGGCACCATAGAGACTTTTCCTGGCCTCATCAGGGTAGATATAGCGATCCATCCCTCGAAAGGCATCCTGATACACCGGCATATACCCTGCCTCCACACAAAAATCCAGGTTTCGCTTCTTTTGGGTAAGCCAGTGCACAAACTCTGCAGCGGCCTGATCCTTGGCACCACCGCTTTTTAACCCGCACAATCCTACCCCGGAGAGGGTAATAATCCTATTACCCTCTCCGGCATCGGAAGGAATGGGCAGCACCATAAGATTCATAGGCTCTGAAGTGTTGTCAGGGTAAGTAACAGTATCATTAAAATACAAAATGGCGGCAGTGGAGCCTATACCCGCTGCTGTCTCCCCGGTCATAACCTGGGTATTGCTGTAAAGATCCGATACCACCACATGGCCCTGTACCAAAGCATTTAAAAACTGCTTCCAGTCCCTTTGAAACACAGGATTTTCCATATGGAACCACCCGCTTTGCTCGTCAAAAAGCTCCCCTGCCCCATCCTCCAAGGCGGCCATTTCCATGTTCCGCATGGGATAGTCAAAGGCACAAAAGGCCTTCCCTCCAGACCATTCATAAAACCTTCCTGCCGTCTCATAAAATCCCTTCCAGGTGGCAAGATCCTCACAGGTTACTCCGGTGGCTTTGGAAAAACGAGAAAAGAGGCTGCCATTCATAAATATGGTACGGGTGGATTTGCAAATGGGGAACACAATCAGTTTATCCTCCAGCCTTCCCTCCTGTATAAACTCAGGCACAAATTCTTCTCTTTCCTCCTGAGAAAAATACTCCTCCCAGTTGATCAACTGGTCTGCCCCCAGCTCCCTGGCAATGTCAGGATAGCAGGTAAAAAGATCCGGCATGCTTTGGGCCCCGGGACTTCCTGCCTTGGCCCTCAGCAGTTCCTTTCCAATCTTCACACTGCTGGACATAAGGGTAACATTAATGATAATACCCTTTTTTCGTCCCTGGGTTTCATTGAATTCCTCCACCAGACGATTCATGGGGGAATCTGCCTGCTCTCCAAATACATGCCAAAGAGTGAGTGTCACGGGATTTTGCGGACTGTATGCCTCCCTTTTGCAGGCCGCTAAAAAACAGACCAAAACCAGACCCAGTAAAAGTCTTATGGAATTTTTCAAAACAAACGCGATTTTCTTCATGTTTCACATCCTACAGGGAATTTTTCTTACTATTATACCTGTGTACACCCGATTATGCCATATAGCAGTGTAAAAACTTCTAAAAAACGCCCAAACCATCAGGTTTGAGCGTTTTTTAGAAATCTGGCAGGCTGCATGGAATTCCACGCAGCCTGAACCGGGATAAAAAGAGGGGCCAAAGCCTCCGCCTTAAAAATCCACCTCTGTATCATAATAGCAGCACTTTAAGAGTTTTTCCATCTCCTCTACACTGGGCTGTCTGGGATTGGAGCCGGTGCAGGCATCTGCAACAGCATTCACTGCAATGTCATGAAGCCTTTCCAAGAACACCTTCTCCGGTACAAAGCCCTCTGCAGTGGGATAGGAATCTGCCCCGTATTTCTTAATGCAGTGGGGAATATTTAAAGCATCATTCATGCTCCGCAAATAAGCAATCAAAGCCTGGATCTTTTCTTCCCTGGTATTTCCCTCCAGCTTCAGACAGTCTGCAATCTGCTCATAGCGGGCTGCTGCCGTTTCATCCTTGGCATTAAAGGCAATCACCTTGGGAAGATACATGGCATTGGCAGCTCCATGAATAATATGTGCTCCGTGATCTGCAAAAATGGCACCGGTTTTATGGGCCATGGAATGGACAATGCCCAATAAAGCATTGGAGAAAGCCATGCCTGCCAAACACTGGGCGTTGTGCATCCTGTCCCTGGCGTCCATATCTCCATTGTAGGAGGCCACCAGATCCCTCTGGATCATAGCAATGGCGTGAAGAGCCAAAGGATCTGTATAGTCACAGTTGGCTGTAGACACATAGGCCTCAATGGCATGGGTCATGGCATCCATTCCCGTGTGGGCCACCAGCTTCTGAGGCATGGTATGAGCCAGCTCCGGATCCACAATGGCCACATCCGGGGTGATTTCAAAATCTGCAATAGGATACTTAATCCCCTGGTTATAGTCTGTAATAATGGAAAAAGCCGTTACCTCTGTGGCTGTGCCGGAGGTGGAGGAGATGGCGCAAAAATGGGCTTTTTTACGCAGGGTGGGAATACCAAATACCTTGCACATATCTTCAAAGGTACACTCCGGATATTCGTACTTAATCCACATGGCCTTGGCTGCATCAATGGGAGAGCCTCCGCCGATGGCCACAATCCAATCCGGCTCAAATTCCAGCATTTCCTTGGCCCCCCGCATCACCGTATCCACAGAAGGATCCGGCTCAATCCCTTCAAAGATGCGAACCTCCATCCCGGCCTCTTTCAAATATCCCACCGTTTTATCCAAAAAGCCAAACTTCTTCATGGAGCTGCCCCCCACACATACAAAGGCCTTCTTGCCGGTAAAGGTCTTTAAAGCCTCCAGTGCATTCTTTCCGTGGTATAAATCCCTGGGCAATGTAAATCTTGACATAGTATCCTCCTACTTTGTTAAATTAATATCAAAATATCCTTACTTTACTATACCCCTACTTAAGACATTTGTCAACCTCCCAGTTGGGAGCAGTCTAGGCCCCCTTTTGTAAAAGCTGTTCTGTCATTTTTTCCAAAATCTCCATACACTGCCGGATTTGATCTCCTCGGCTAACCTTTTGTTTGTCCCGATACTCCCAAAGGCCCTCTCCAGGACGTATTGTAAGATAC
>CALISX010000087.1 GCA_938041725.1 uncultured Lachnoanaerobaculum sp. | reverse complement strand
AAAACTTTCTGATATCCGCAGGGTAAAATGTGTTACCAACGGAGGCTTGAGTAATCTCTTTGTCTACAGGAAGGAGAAGGGGGGATTCTTTGATACACCTGACATGAAGGTGCCGGTTAACGAACTGACATTGCCGATTTTGGAAGCGGCGATGGTACAAAATACCGGCAGGGGCATTGATTTCAGCCAGGGCAATAGCTGGGATCAGAAGACCTGTGAGTATATTCTCATTCGCTATATGAACTCCAGTTTCTTTGCGAAGGAGGATGGAAGCGTTGCCGATGACTGGCATAGAATCGCTTATGACCATATTCACTCCTATCATTCGGATATTGTGGGGCCGGAAAATATGGAATAGAGCGTTTCCTATGCCGGGGGAGCGGCACCACCATAAAGATATCAGTCGGTGCAGCATGCTGCTGTCGGTACAGTCTGCGTGCCACTGACATGGCTTTGCAATCCGGGTCTTTGGCTTTTGCAAAGGTACAACAGGGAAGGGCCAAAAGGAGGAAGTGTGAATATTTTATTGATAATTTATTTTCAAAATGCACATAATCAAACAAGGGATGTGCTATAATATTTCTATAGGACAGCAGGCAGCCCGGGTGGAGCATGCCTGCAGCGCCACCAGCTGCTTTGCAGCGAAGCGGTGCGTGGACTTAGCTCTATGGTGGTGCCGGTCCGACCGGCATGAAGGTTTTCTGTATTGAAAAGGAGGAGGGACGGTGTACTATACGATCACATTAAATCCCGCCATTGATATGCTTACAAAGGTTGACAATTTCGAACTGGGTAAGCTGAACAGAACGGGGGAAGCCAAGTATGTGGTAGGGGGCAAGGGGATCAATATTTCCCTGCTGTTAAAAAATATCGGTAAGGAGAGCAAGGCCCTGGGCTTTATTGCGGGATTTACGGGATATTTTATCAAAGAAGAGTTGAAAAAAGAGGGTATAGATTCTAATTTTATCGAAACACAGGGTTTTACAAGAATAAACATCAAATTGACTACCGAGACAGAAACCGAGATCAATTCCCAGAGCAGCAGGGTGAGTGCTGAAAATATCAAAGATTTTTTTGCTTCCTTAGAGGAGTTACGCTGTGAGGATACAGTATTTTTATCCGGCAATAGTATAGCAGGTATGGAAGAGGAGGATTTTGTCAATATAGCGAAAAGGGTACGGGAAAAGGGTTCCAAGCTGGTGGTGGACAGCAATAAAGACATGGTTCTGGATACCTTAAAGTATCATCCTTTTCTGGTTAAACCCAATGAATTTGAGCTGGGGGAGATGTTTGGGGTAACCATCCATACCATGGAAGATATTGCAAAGTATGCAAGAAAATTACAGGAAATGGGAGCAGAGAATGTGCTGGTTTCCAGGGGAAGCAGGGGAGCCGTCCTGTTTGCCCAGAACGGCGAGGTTTTTTCGGCCAATACCGCAAGGGGCAGGGTGGTTTCCACTGTTGCAGCAGGGGACAGTATGCTGGCCATGTTTGTGGCAAAGTACGATGAAACCGGAGATTACGGGCTGAGCTTACAATATGCCTCTGCAGCAGGAGGCGCTACTTCCTTTTCAGCAGGCGTGGGGAAAAAAGAACTGATAGAGGAGCTGCTGGTGCAGATTAAAGTGGAACAGATGGAGCAGTAGTTTTGGACGGGGCATGATTTGCCGGCTGGCGGATCCCTGGGATATGCATAGGAGGATGGATGAAATTAACACAACTCATTCAGTTTGATCTGATTCAATTTGGCTTTACAGCCAAGGACAAGAAGGAAGCCCTGGATAAACTCACAGATATGCTGGTGGAAAAGGGCATTATAGGGAACAAGGATGAATTTTTCAAGGCGCTTTTGGAGCGGGAGAGCCTTTCCACCACAGGGGTGGGGGACGGGCTTGCCATCCCCCATGCAAAGGCCAGCTGTTTTGAAAAAGCCATGATCATCTATGCAAAAAGCGATGAGGGGGTGGAATGGGAAAGCTTTGACGGCCAGCCGGCGAAGCATATCTTT
Source organism: uncultured Lachnoanaerobaculum sp. (assembly GCA_938041725.1). Classification (GTDB taxonomy): domain Bacteria; phylum Bacillota; class Clostridia; order Lachnospirales; family Lachnospiraceae; genus Lachnoanaerobaculum. The sequence continues at coordinate 2,956 of CALISX010000087.1, read as the reverse complement.
ATGATCTGCGCCCCGGCCAATGGAGCGGATGAGCATTTAAAGGCCTTGGCCACCCTGTCCACAGCCCTTATGAATCCGGATGTGAAGGGAAGGCTGGATCAGGCGGTTACAAAGGAAGAAGTGAAGGCCGTGTTTGAGGACTTTGTGAAGTCCACGGAGGAAGTGAAAGAAGAACCGGCACAGCCCCAGAGTGAAGGAGGAAAGGGCAAGCAGTATATCATTGCTGTGACAGCCTGTCCCACAGGTATTGCCCATACCTTTATGGCAGCGGAGAAGATCAAAGAGGCTGCCAAGGAAATGGGACTGGATGTAAAGGTGGAAACCAATGGCCAAATCGGTGTGGAGAACAGATTAACCAAAGAGGACATTGACAGGGCCGTGGGCATTATTGTGGCAGCAGATAAGAAGGTGGAGATTGCCAGGTTTGACGGGCACCCCACGCTGTTTACCAAGGTGGCTGACGGGATCAATAAGCCAAAGGAGCTGATTCAGACGGTTCTGGATGGCAAGGCCGGGGTGTATCATCACCAGGGAGAGAAGGGCAGCAGTGAAAGCGCAGAAGGCGAAAGCGTAGGGCGGAAGATCTACAAGTATTTGATGGAAGGGGTCAGCAATATGCTTCCCTTTGTGGTGGCAGGAGGTATCCTGATTGCCCTGTCCTTCTTTTGGGGCATCAATGCCTTCAACCCCAACGACCCCAGCTATAATAAGTTCGCAGAGCTTTTGTATGTTTTGGGCAAACTGGCCTTTAGCATGATGCTTCCCATTTTGGCAGGTTTTATTGGAAGGAGTATCGCCGACAGGCCTGGTTTTATTGTAGGCATGGTGGGAGGCATCCTGGCAGATCCCAGTATACTGGGGCTGCAAAGCGCAGCCTGGTTCAACTACACTCCCTCGGGATTTTTAGGGGCTTTGGTGGCAGGATTTTTGGCAGGAGGCATCATCTTTGCACTGCGGTACGCCTTTTCCTGGATCCCCCGTTCTCTGGAAGGGGTGAAACCCATCTTCCTATTCCCGGTACTGGGCTCTTTCATCATGGGTGTGCTGATGCTCTTTGTGGTAAATGCACCCATGGCAGGCATTATGACAGCCTTTAGAAACTTTATTGAAAGCCTTAGTGGCAGCGGAAAAGTGATTCTGGGCTTTGTGGTGGGCTCCATGATGGCCATTGATATGGGAGGTCCCATTAATAAGGCTTCCTATGTGACAGCCACAGCCCTGGTCACCTCCTCCGGCACAGAGGGCAGCGATGTGATGGCCGCAGTCATGCTGGGAGGTATGATTCCCCCCATGGCCATTGCTCTTTCCGCTACGGTGAAGAAGGATTTATGGCCCAAGGCACAAAGAGGAAGCGCCCTGGTCAACTATGTTATGGGCTTTTCCTTTATTACAGAGGGAGCCATCCCCTTTGCAGCCAGCAATCCTCTCAGGGTCATCCCGGCTCTGTTTATTTCCAGCGGCGTGGCCGGAGCCTTAAGCATGCTCTTTGACTGCAAATCCAAGGCACCCCACGGGGGTATGTTTGCCGTTTTGGTGGGGGCAGTTTCCAACCCTGTAATGTACCTGCTGGCCATGGTGGTGGGCACAGTGCTTGGTGCCCTCTTATTGATTACCTTCCTGAACATAGGGAAAAAAACAGCAGAAGCCGCAACGGAGTAGTGTGGGATTACCATTCTCCGTCATATTTTCCGATCCACAGGATGGAAAGCCTCCCGTCGCTTCGGCAGGAGGCTTTTTTGAAGAGAGCTTTTTATGCAGAGGGCCAAAAAAGTTCATCCAATGTTTTGTCTAAACACAGGCAGATTGCAATGCACAGGCGGATCGTGGGATTGTAGGCTCCCTGTTCAACGGCATTGATTGTCTGCCGGGAAACTCCCACCAGATCTGCCAGCTGCTGCTGGTTTGGCCGCAGACGTATATGTATGGCAGTGCCGGCATGGGGCTTTACTTCCCGATCCGGTCAATATATAATGCAGTAAACCCCCATACCGGGGGGCACCACCATAGAAATGAGTTCAGCAAATCATTATGCAGAGGGGGAAGATAAGATGGAACAGGCCAATAACAATAATGCAGCCGGGGAGGGACAGGAGAACAGGGAAATGCCGCAATGGTCTCCGGCTCAGGAAGCCTATATCGCAAAGTATGGTTCCCAGGAGGGGGCGGCTCCCGGCTGGGATGCCATTGACGAGGTTTTACGAAAGGTGTATCCGAATACAGAGGAAAGACATTACGGCACCATTATCAAATATATTCTGGGGGGGAAGGATCCCCTGGATGGACTGAGTGTTTATGACAATCCACAACAGGCATTTCACCGTCATATGATCAGCTATGGGATGTCTGAGCTATACTATGCCCCGGAAAGTGTGGGACGGGATTTCAGCCGCTGGGGCTGTGAGTTTACCATGCGTCTCACACCCTTTGAAGGGGACAGGGATGCCGAGAACCGGGATGGAAGCCTGGCCCCCCATGAACCGTACTGGGCCATGAATCTGATGCAAAACATTGCCAGGTATGTATATGATACAGGGGAATATTTTGAGGCCTATCATTTCATGCCTGCCAATTCCCCTATTAGAATGGATACGGACACCAGGCTGGTAGGGATTATCTTTGCACCGGATCCTCAGCTGGGCAGCATTGATACAGAGCATGGCCGAGTGGAGTTTTTGCAAATGGTGGGTCTGACCCAAAGGGAGCTGGACTGGCTGTTCCAAAAACCCACCACCGCCAGGGGAAGGGAATTGGTGGATTGGATGCGCCAGGACAATCCCCTGCTGATCACAGATTTAAAACGAATCAAGGAGTATGTGTAATCCGGTAAGCCTATGCCTTTTCTTCTAAAAGGCGTTTATATGAACCATATCCTTCTTTTTCCATTTCATCATAGGGAATAAAGCGCAGCGCAGCGGAGTTGATGCAATACCGCAGTCCTCCAAGGGCTGCCGGGCCG
>CALISX010000086.1 GCA_938041725.1 uncultured Lachnoanaerobaculum sp. | reverse complement strand
ACTGGGAGGAAAGCCGGTCAGAATGGGAGGAATGTGCAAGGGTTCCGGAATGATTCACCCCAATATGTGTACCATGCTTGGCTTTATTACAACCGATGCCGCAATCTCCAAGGAACTTCTCTTAAAAGCCCTGCGGGAGGATGTGGTGGACACCTTTAACATGGTCAGCGTAGACGGGGATACCTCCACCAACGATTCTTTGATCCTGCTGGCAAATGGCATGGCAGAAAATAAGGAAATCTCCCATGCGGATTCAGAAGAATATAAAACATTCCAGCAGGCATTAAAAACCATTACCACTGCCCTTGCAAAGATGATGGCCGGGGACGGAGAAGGGGCAACGGCTCTTTTTGAAGTGGTGGTGGAAGGGGCCAAAACCAAGGAAGGGGCCAGAACCCTGGCTAAGTCTGTCATCACCTCTTCCTTAACAAAGGCAGCGATTTTCGGGCATGATGCCAACTGGGGCCGGATCCTTTGCGCCCTGGGCTACAGCGGAGAGTCCTTTGATCCGGACCATATGGAGCTGGTATTTGAAAGTGAAGCAGGAACCATCCTGATCTATAAAGACGGGGTTTCTGCGGACTTTGATGAAGGAAAGGCAAAGGAAATTCTTTCCGCCAAGGAAGTCCGGGCACGCATCCAGCTCCATATGGGAGAAGAAAGCGCCACCGCATGGGGCTGCGATTTAAGCTATGATTATGTAAAAATCAATGCAGATTACAGAAGCTAAGAAATTGATACCTGTTGTTTCCGTTTTGCCCAGGTTTTGGAGGTTCTATGGATAGATTATTGGAAAAAGCCAATACCCTGATCGAGGCCCTGCCCTATATTCAGGAGTTTAATAAAAAAATCATTGTCATAAAATACGGCGGTTCGGCCATGCTGGATGAGGCCTTGAAGAAAAAAGTAATTCAGGACATCGTACTGTTGAAGCTGGTGGGACTGCAGCCGGTGATTGTGCATGGAGGGGGAAAGGAAATTTCTCGATGGCTGCAAAAGGTCCATATAGAACCCCATTTTGTCAACGGACTTCGGTTTACCGATGAAGCCACCATGGAAGTAGTGGAAATGGTGCTGAATAAGGTAAACAAAGAGCTGGTGCAGATGATTGGGGAACTTGGAATGAAGGCAGTGGGCATCAGCGGCAAAGACGGTTCTTTGCTCCACTGCCATAAAAAAGAATCCGGCGGAGAAGACGTAGGGCTGGTGGGAGAAGTCAGCCAGGTCAATCCGAGTATTATCTTTGATCTTTTAGACAGAGATTTTCTGCCGGTTATTTGTCCTGTGGGCTTTGACAGGGATTACACCAGCTATAATGTGAATGCAGACGATGCAGCCTGTGCCATTGCCAAGGCTTTGAAGGCATACAAACTGGCATTTTTAACGGATGTGGAGGGGGTTTACCGGGATTTTGAAGATAAATCCAGTCTGATCGAGCAAATCAGTGCCAGGGAAGTACAGGCTTTGATTGAAGAGGGCCAGATGGGAGGGGGGATGCTCCCCAAGCTTGCAAGCTGTGTGAATGCGATTGAAAACGGGGTAAAACGGGTGACCATCACCGATGGCAGGGTACCCCATTGTCTCTTGCTGGAAATGTTTACCAACCAGGGCATCGGTACCATGATTGTGGGAGACATCCATTGAGATTTACAGCCTTTGCTGTCGGAAAAAAGAAAGGATCAGGGCCAAAAAATGAAAATGCAGCAATCCATAGAAAATGCAGAGCGCTTATTATTAAAAACCTATAACAGATACCAGGTGCTGTTTGACCATGGAGAAGGGGTGAAATTATACGATGCCCAGGGGCAGGAATACCTGGATTTTTTCGCAGGCATTGCTGTCCAGGGACTGGGATACCGCTACAAGGGGCTTCATGAGGCAGTAAAACATCAAATAGATAAGCTTTGGCATATTTCCAATTATTTTTACAATCAACCCGCCATTGATGCAGGGGAAAGGCTGTTAAAGGCAAGCAAAATGGAAAAGGTATTTTTTACCAATTCAGGCACTGAAGCCATAGAAGGTGCCCTGAAAATTGCCAAAAAATATGGAAACCAAACCGGGGGCAGAACAGAGATCATTGCCATGAAGGGAAGCTTCCACGGCA
>CALISX010000085.1 GCA_938041725.1 uncultured Lachnoanaerobaculum sp. | reverse complement strand
GGGCTCTAGCCTTCCTTTTTTACGATCTCATGCAGATAAGCATTTTTCCCGGATATTACCACAAATCTTCCCCCCTCCGGTACATTGTTCTCTGACAAGCGGCACATCATGGGAATTTTCAAGTCCTCGGAAATTGCTGCCAAATCCTCAATTTCTGCAATCCGCAGCACCTCCTTGTCAGAGAGATCCGGCAAAGTCTCCACATTGATAATACGTCCTCTTTGCTTTCTAACCACCTTTTTCTGCGCCAGTCCAAACCGCTCTTCTTCATCGGGATCTCTGGTAAAGAAGAATCCCAGCCCCGATAAAATTCCCAGAATCACCAGTACGAGACCTCCCAGAAATTTAAGATTAAAACTTTTTTTCTCTGTTGTGCTGGTTTGGGTAATGTTTTCGCTCAGCTGCATATCCTCCGGTTTGTCCACTGTAAAAAAGCTGGTCACCCCGCTAATCGGAATAGGAAGAATATAGGAAAACTGGGGACTTTTTTGCTGGCCCTCCGTCGATACCGTGTAGTTTCCCTCAAATAAAAGATACGCTTTTTTTGCGGTTTGTGCCCCCAGCAGGTTCTCAGCATTTTCAATAAACTCCGAAAACATCTTTGGAGTGACCTCCACGGTTTCGTCTATGGAAAGTTTGGAACTGCTGCTTTGGGGAATATCCTGCTGCTTTAAGTTCTCCACCTTCCGATAAATCACCTGCTCCGCTTCACCTCCCGTGTATCCCTCCAATACTGCATCAATCCGGTAGGTTCCCCCCACAGTCGCACTCTGGTCTGCCAAAAAGCCGGATGTAAAATTCACCCGGATAAGATCTGTCAATTTATCCGGATACACCAGCCCTTCCTCCAGAGTTCCCTCTTCATAGAGATTATTTTCCACCAGTTGTACCTGGTAATGGGATGTGGCATTTACCTCATAGGTCAACAGTGTCTCTTCCTGGGTGATTGTCTCTTTGCCCAGTCCCTGCCGCAGCAAAAAGACTCCTCCTGCCAGGCACAGTACCCCCAATCCCACCAAGGGATACCGATAAGGAAACATTTTTTTTCCCCCAGGGTTCTTCAGATGATCCACCAGGGAACCCTCTTGTCCCCCTTCCGTCTTTTGATTCTCCTCAGCACAGGCAGCCTCTTTGGTGATTTCTTCCGTCTCCGAGCTGCCGCCGGGAATCACATCCTTTGGTTTCTTATTATCTTTATTCTTCTGGGGCATCCACAACTCCTTCCGGAACTTCCTGATTTCCTTTGATCCATAATACCGGCAGTCCAACCTTAGGTACAGAACCTGTTACAATTCCTTTGATATCTCCAGGAGCAACCTCCTGCACATCCTCAGAGGCATTGTTGTCTCCTTTTGTATTAAAGGAAAGGTTGCCCGCCTCATCCTTTCTATGGGTGATATTAATTTCCCCACGGTTAAAATTAATCACATCCCCCACCTGCAATGCATCCACTTCCGCTTCATCTGTAAATTTTTTAATCAATACCACATCCCCAGGCATAATGTCCGGCTCCATGCTTCCCGTCAGCACCACATTGGGGTAGATCGGGAAAACCCCTACACAAAACCAGACAAGGGCAATCGAAACAGCCAGAGAAATTCCATATCCCAAAGAGGATTCTCCACGGCCTGCAGCTTCCTGCTGCTCTTTAAACCGATCCATCACCACCATGGCGTAAACCACAGGAAATACAATACCGATCACCGCCGTGGCAAACCAG
>CALISX010000084.1 GCA_938041725.1 uncultured Lachnoanaerobaculum sp. | reverse complement strand
CTTATAGGTACAGGTTGCGGTGTTCCGGGAATTATGGCTTCAAGAACTATTGAAAGTGAACATGACAGAAGGATGACGGTTATCACCACCACCTTTATTCCCTGCTCCGCCAAGCTTCCCATCATTGCTTTGATTGCAGGGGCCCTGTTTGACAATGCCTGGTGGGTGGCTTCCTCCGCTTACTTTGTTGGTATTGCTTCCATCATTGTTTCCGGAATTATGTTAAAGAAAACCCGGTTGTTTTCCGGTGATCCCTCTCCCTTTGTGATTGAGCTTCCTGCCTACCACATCCCCACAGCGGATTCGATTCTGCGTTCCATGGGAGAAAGGGGCTGGAGCTTTGTGAGAAAGGCTGGAACCATCATTACCCTTTCCACCATCGTGATCTGGTTCTTAAGCTATTTTGGCCTTGTAAACGGTGCCTTCACCTATCTGGCCGAGGCTGAGAACATGGATGAGTCCTTCCTGGCTACTATAGGAAGAACCTTCAGCTGGATCTTTATTCCCCTGGGCTGGGGAACCTGGAAGCCTGCTGTGGCTGCCATTACCGGCCTGGTGGCGAAGGAAAATGTGGTGGGAACCTTTGGTATTTTGTATAAGGTTGCAGAATTTGATCAGGACACCGGTGAGGGAATCTGGCAGCTTTTACGCCAGGATTATACCGCCGTTTCCGCCTATTCCTTCCTGGTATTTAACCTTTTGTGCGCTCCCTGCTTTGCTGCCATTGGTGCCATCCGCAGAGAAATGAGCTCCACCAAGTGGTTCTGGACAGCCATCGGCTACCAGTGCTGCTTTGCCTACATTGTGTCCATGATTGTATATCAGGTGGGTACATTGATTACAGAGCAGAAATTTGGTATCGGAACCATTTTCGGATTTATTGGAATCATTGCCATTATCTACGGTTTGGTACGCCCTGCATCGGACTTTACAGACCGGAAAAAAGCAGCTAGAGCCTGAGCTTTGATTGGAGGTAGGATATGATTGCTACAATTATTATTGCCATTGTTCTTGTTTTAGTGGTGGCAGGCATTATTGGTGTTATGATCCATGATAAAAAGAATGGCAAGTCCTCCTGTGGAGGAGGCTGCGGCGGCTGCAATGGCAGCTGCCATATGTAAGACGATGTTAGAAACGTGCGCCTCCGGGTGCACAATAAAAGGAGGTTTCCTGGAGGAAGCCTCCTTTTGTTGTGACAGCATCTCCTATTTTTTTTCTCCCCTGCGCATCTGCTCCAGAGTCTCTTTGGTGGCTTCGTCCAGGCCGTCAAACAGCCGGTTTTTCCCTAAGGGGTGTTTTTCCAAATACTCCCTTCGAATCTCCTCTCCCACCCGGGTTAATTCCTTCAGCAGATCCCTGGAAGAAAGCAGGGCCGCCCCCTTGGAGCGGATGATAATCTGCTCCACCCCATCTGAGGTGGCCACAGTAACATTGTATTTTTTGGTCATTTCATGGGCGGCCCTTTCAATATACTGATCCGCAGTTTCTGCCGTTTTGGTATACACAATATAGATCCCGTCCCTTTCCAGAATCTCTGTTCCATGGTCCTGCACCTTGTAGGCATCAAATACCACAATGATCTCATAGGCGCTGTAGCCCTTTAAATTCATCAGCATCTCAATGAGCCGGTCCCTGGCTCCGTCTATATTTATCTTGGCAATCTCCGACAGCTCCTTTGCAGAAAAAATCACATTGTAGCCGTCCACCAGCAGATATTCCTTTTTTTTCTTGGTCTCCCGGTATACATATTCCTTTTCAGGGGCAGAAAGAATGCTTTTGGCCTGCTCTCCAACCCTTGGCGCCACCTTTCCATAGGTCCTTTCAAAGATCTCCATCAGCTCCTGGGAATCTGCCTTGGCTTCGTCATAGGAGGAACGCAGGGGCTTGACAGGGGCCTCTGAAGACGTAACAGGGACGCTTTGCAGGGGCAGGTGCATATATTCATACACTTGGTCCCAGGGCACCAAAAACACCTCTCCATGGGAGCAGAAAAGGGAATGAGCAGGATGGGCTTCATCCCTTAGGGGATCGTATCCCATCTCCTCCAGCACCTCCTGGGCCTTTTTGCAGGGGAAATACCCCCGAAAGGAAAAATCAATGCTTCCCTGGCCCCGGGTATAGGCCGGAATCTGGGCAGCATAATTTTGCAAAGTGCGCACCGGACCATATCCCTTTAGAATGGCCCTCCCCTGTCTGGTTTCCGGCGGCGTAAATACCCCCTGCATCTGGTCTAAATCAAACATGGCCCTGCCCAGGGCTTCCTCCGGCAGCTGCAGCACAAAATCAAAAAAAGGCTCCAGCAGCACATTTTCACATTGTAAAAGTCCCTGACGCAAAGCCCGGCCCACCGCCTCCAAAAAATCTCCCCCCTCGGTATGCTTTTCATGGGCCCTTCCCGCCACCAAAGAAACCTCCACGTCGGTCAGGGTACTGCCGGTAAGCACCCCCTTCCATTCTGTATGGGTTACAATATACTCCACCTGCCTTTGATAGCTTTTGGCCAGGGCATCCTCTGACAGAAGGGACTGGTAACGGATGCCGCTGCCCTCCTCTCCTGGAGAAAGAAGCAGATGCACCTCTGCATAGTGCTTTAAAGGCTCAAAATGCCCCACCCCCTCTGCTTTAGAAGCAATGGTTTCCTGAAAGATCACCCGGCCTTCCAAAAGCCTGCAGACCAGCCCCAGCCGGTCCAGAATCAGCCGGGTTAAAATCTCCGTCTGCACCTGTCCCATTAACCTGACGGTAATTCCCTCCCCCTTAGGATCATAGGAGATTTCCAGCTCCGGAAATTCATCCTGAATCCTTTGAAGCTTTGGAAAAATGCTGTGGAGATTCACCTCCTCCTCAAATCCAAGACCGTAAAAAAGCACCGGCCTGCTTTTGGGGGGCAGAATCGCCGCTTTCCCATAGACCCTTCCGGCCTTTGCCAAAATTCCCGGCAAAGCCACAATGTCCCCGGCACATGCTGTGGAGGTCGGTTCATACCCAGCTCCATCATACAGGCGGATCTGGTTTACTTTCTCCTCCCCCAGCCAATCCTTTACCGAAAGGGCTCCCCCGGTAATCTTTAAAAAGGCCAGGCGCATATCATTTTCATCATACTTGATTTTATAAATAAAGCCGGAGAACTCCTTGGAATAAGCCCTGGGCATTGTATAGGTTTCGATTCCCTTAATCAGTTCTTCAATTCCCTGGTTCTTCAGAGCAGAGCCAAAAAAACAGGGGAAGATTGTTTCCCTTTGGATCAAAGCAGCGATTTCCCCAGGGGATATGATTTCTCCCTCCAGATACTTTTCCAGCATTCCCTCCTCAGCCATGGCAATCTCCTCCTGAAACGCCCTTTCTCCGGGATTGGAAAAATCCACCGCCTGGTCGCTGAGGGTGGTCTTAATCTCCCCGAAAAGCGTAGCTCTGTCTGTGTCCGGGGCATCCATTTTGTTGACAAAAAAATCGTTGGAATATGGTAGCGGCGAAGCAGCCTCCAAAGGGTCAGGGTGTGGGGCTGGATTTTCTGGGAGGCGCTGATGACCAAAATTCCCAGATCCAAGGCATTTAAGGTTCTTTCTGTTTCCGCCAGAAAATCCCTGTGTCCCGGTGTATCCATTAACAAAACCCTTTGTTTTCCAAAGCTGGTTCTGGCCATTTTGGAGAAAATGGTGATGCCCCTTTCCCTTTCATAGGCTTCATGGTCTAAAAAGCTTTGTTTTTGGTCTACCCGCCCAAAGCTTTTGATTTTTCCTGTATGGTACAAAATAGATTCAATCAGGGTGGTTTTTCCTGCATCCACATGGGCTAAGATCCCTATGTCCATCCAGGGACGGTGTTCCTCCATTTTCCCTCCTTTATGCCCTGCCGTTTTCGGACTGCTCCTATCTGTCCGGGTTTTCCTCTGCTACCTGGGCAAAGGACAGCTTTACAAATTTTTCCAAATCCTTGGCCTGGGTTTCCACCTGATAGCCGATCCTCCCCCCGCTAAACACAATTCTGTCAAAATTCTTTGCACTTTCATCCACCACGGTGGAAAAGGCCTTCTTCATGCCAATGGGAGAACATCCGCCATGAATATATCCTGTCAGAGGAAGCAGATCCTTAGAGGCCACCATATCAATGGACTTTTCTCCCACTGCTTTGGCTGCTGCCTTAAGGTTTAATTCCTTAGCCACAGGAATCATAAATACATAATAACTGCCGCTTTTTCCCCGGGTTACCAAAGTTTTAAATACTCTTTCCTCGTCCTGTCCCAAAACTGCAGCCACCTCCACACCGCTGATGGCCCCGGTTCCCTTATAGCTGTAGTGACGATAGGGGATTTTTTTCTGATCCAAAAGCCGCATTACATTGGTTTTTTCTTCACTTGCTTTCATCATTTTCAGTCAAATGAAATTGACCGCCTCCTGAATATTTTTCACCCCGGCCAGCCGGATGCCCTCCATGGGAGGAAGCTTTGCCAGACTCACCGCCGGAAGAATACAAAGGGAAAAGCCCAGTTTTTTGGCCTCCTTAATGCGGACCTGAGGCATACTCACTGCCCGCACCTCCCCGGCCAGCCCCACCTCTCCAAATACCACCGTCCCCTGGGGTATGGGGCGGTTTTTTAAACTGGACACCAACGACAGTACCAAAGACAGATCCAAAGCCGGTTCACTTAGCTTCAGTCCTCCGGCAATATTGATATAGGCGTCATATTTATTCATCATAAGACGGCAGCGCTTTTCTATCACCGCCATTAAGAGGTTGGCCCGGTTCACATCCGTGCCCACAGAGGTGCGCCTTGGAAGCCCAAAGGCGGTTTCCGTCACCAAGGCCTGCACCTCCACCAACAGGGGCCGGGTGCCCTCCAGCAAACAGGCCACGGAGGAGCCGGTAGCTCCCTCCAATCTGCCGGAAAGCATGTATTCTGATGGATTGGGCACCTCCTTCAGTCCCTTCTCCCCCATCTCAAAAACACCGATTTCATTGGTGGAGCCAAAACGATTTTTCACTGCACGGATAATCCTGTAGGAGGCGGAACGCTCCCCCTCAAAATACAGCACCGTATCCACCATATGCTCCAAAAGCCTGGGGCCTGCCACCTGTCCGTCCTTGGTAACATGTCCCACAATAAAAATAGAAATCCCCTGTTCCTTGGCAATCTGCATCAATGCAGAAGTGGACTCCCGCACCTGGCTCACACTTCCCGGGGCAGAGGATACCTCCTCATCATACATGGTCTGAATGGAGTCAATGATGACCAGATCCGGCCCTTCCCCCAGGATATGCTCCTTAATTCTGGAAAGTCCGGTTTCACATAAAAATTTGCACTCCCCGGATACTTCTCCCATCCGATCTCCCCGGATCTTAATCTGCTGCAGGCTTTCCTCCCCGGAAATATATAAAATCCTTCTATTTTTTTCGGCCATTTTCATACAAACCTGTAAAAGCAAAGTGGATTTGCCAATGCCGGGATCCCCCCCCACCAGCATGAGGGCTCCCCGTACAATCCCCCCTCCCAGCACCCGGTTCAGCTCCTCAAAGCCGCTGTCAAAGCGGACTTCTCCATCACTGTCAACCTCTGAAAGATACACTGGCCGGTTTTTTGCCGAAGGGCCACCCCTTTTTGGGGATGCTTTAAGGGGAGCCGGGGCTTCCACCAAGGTATTCCAGGCCCTGCAGGAAGGGCACTGCCCCATCCATTTTACTGATTCATACCCGCATTCCTTGCAAAAAAATCCCGGGCTTTTTTGTTTTGCCATGCTTGTCTTCTCTCCTGAAAAAGTCCCCCATGGAAAACCATGAAGGACTGATGAATGGTGTTGGCACCCTGAAAATTTACATTACCTCTTAAACCTTGCGAACAGAAACATGGACGCTTCTCTCCCCTAGTTCCACACTCAAAACCAGCTTGCCGCTGAGGTTGGTTTCCATGATCCCCATTTCCTCCCCCTCTATCACAACCTGGTATCTGCTATCCTCCTCCAGTCCCAGGGTAATCTGGGAATCCTCAAACCCTTCCACCGAAAACGCAATTCCGGACTGGGAGGCCTTAAAGTGTTCTACAGCCGTACCCGGCACAGATTCGAATGCAAAGGCACCGTTTCTCTCCAGCTTAGTAATCTCCCGGTAGGTTTTTACCTTATACAAATCCCCTCCGCTGGCAAAATCCTCTGCCTTGGCCTTCTGAGCCAGAGTATAATTTCCAAAACTTAATGTTCCGTCCTCTTCGGTACGAATCAACTCTACTACCACAGGCATCTAAAAAACCTCCAAAATGAAAACTTAAACCCTTAAAGTACCTATAGTATACACTATTTTCTGTAGGGGAACAACCAAAACAGCCAGGAAGGAAAAATCCCTCCTGGCTGTATACAATAAGCTGCTATGCCAGAGCCTGGCACCGCCGTACATATGCATTACTCCGCTGCAAAACAGCTTCCAGGCTGCTGCAGGCATTCTCAATCCGGGCTGCTGCCCCGGCTCCGGCTGCTGTTAACCGATTATCTTTGCCACGTTCAAGCGTATTCCCGGCCCCATGGTGGAGCTGAGGACTGCGCTCTTTAAATAGGCACCCTTTACACCGCTGGGCTTAGCCTTATTGATCACGTCCATAATGGCCTGGAAGTTCTCCAAAAGCTTCTGCTCATCAAAGGAAGCCTTGCCCACAGGAACATGCACCAGGTTGGTCTTATCCAGACGATACTCCACCTTACCGGCTTTGATATCCTGGATGGCCTTGGTTACATCCATGGTAACAGTTCCAGCCTTAGGGTTGGGCATAAGACCCTTAGGGCCCAGCACCTTACCCAAACGTCCCACAACACCCATCATATCAGGGGTGGCCACAATCACATCAAAGTCCAGCCATCCCTCATTTTGGATTCTGGGAACCAGTTCCTCTGCGCCCACATAATCTGCTCCTGCAGCCTGGGCCTCATCGGCCTTGGGCCCCTTGGCAAATACCAGAATTCTCACTGTCTTTCCGGTACCATGGGGCAGTACAACTGCGCCTCTGATCTGCTGATCCGCATGCCGCCCGTCAAGGCCTGTGCGGATGTGGAGCTCAATGGTCTCATCAAACTTTGCAATGGCGGTTTTCTTTGCCAATGCGATGGCATCGGCTGCATCGTATAACATACTGCGGTCAACCAATTTAGCTGCTTCCAGATATTTCTTTCCGTGTTTCATCTTCTTTCCCTCCTAAATCAGTCTACCACCGTGATACCCATGGAACGGGCGGTTCCGGCTACCATGCTCATGGCCGCTTCCACACTGGCTGCATTTAAATCCGGCATCTTTAACTCTGCAATTTCCCGAAGCTGGGCCTTGGTAACCTGGGCTACCTTGGTTTTGTTGGGAACACCGGATCCGGACTTAATATTGCAAGCCTTCTTTAAAAGAACTGCGGCCGGAGGGGTCTTTGTAATGAATGTAAAGCTTCTGTCTGCATATACGGTAATTACTACCGGGATAATCAAGTCTCCCTGATCGGCGGTTTTTGCATTAAACTGCTTGGTGAACTCTACAATGTTTACACCATGCTGTCCCAAAGCAGGACCAACGGGTGGAGCTGGTGTTGCCTTGCCGGCAGGAATCTGCAATTTGATATATCCTGTAACTTTTTTTGCCATAGGTTTACCTCCTTGTGGTAATACGGGAACATCCCTCCCACGCACTTTTGTGCCATATCACTTGGCCTGTGATATTTATATTTTTCTAACTTCTGAGAAATTCAGTTCAACCTTGGTTTCCCGGCCGAACATTTCCACATTGATCGCTATGATCTTCTTTTTGTCATTAATAGCAGTGATCACTCCAACTGTACCTTCCCACGCGCCGCTGATGACCTTTACCATGTCGCCTTCTTTAAAGTCCACATAAACCCTCGCTTCGCTGGCGGCACCTTCTCCTCCATAGCCCAGGCTGGCCAGTTCCTCCGATGTCAGGGGTACGGGCTTGCTGCCCGGACCGACAAAACCGGTAACACCTCTGGTGTTTCTTACTACATACCAGGTTTCATCATTCATAAACATATGGATCAGAACATATCCCGGAAAAAGCTTCTTATCAGAGGACTTCTCGACACCGTTCTTTACCTCCAGCACGGTCTCCATAGGCACCGTCACCTCCAGAATCTGATCCTGCAGTCCACGGTTTTCAATGGTCTTCTCAATATCTACTTTTACCTTATTTTCATAACCCGAATAGGTATGGGCTACGAACCATTCTGCCTGTGCCATATACACTCCTATTTCAGTATAAAACTCAGCAATATCTGGAACACCCAGTCCAAGCCTGCAATAATGCCTCCCAGCAGCACGGATGATACAATCACCGTAAGGGACTGCTTTACCAGGTCATCCTTTGTGGGCCATACGATCTTTCGAAACTCGGAACGTACACCCTTAAAGAAACCAGCTATTGCTCCTTTCCTGCCATTATCTTCCGCCATATCAATCTCCTACTTTGTTTCCTTATGCATGGTATGGGTTCTGCAGAATCTGCAAAACTTCTTGGTCTCCATACGGTCCGGATGATTTTTCTTCTCCTTGGTCGTATTATAATTACGCTGCTTGCATTCTGTACAAGCCAGTGTGATCTTGGTACGCACAGCATCCACCTCCATTATACATTATTCGCAAAAAAAAAGACCTTTACGCCCTTTTATCCTAAGTACTTTACCACAGGGAACCGCCTGCGTCAAGGGGGGATCCCGGAGAAATCAGGCTGTACGCATGAATCTTTTCCTTCCCTCATAGTCCGTTGTCTTCTTTTTTAAAAAGACAGAACCTGCTCCAAAAATTCTGCTGGATTCATGCTGATTATAAAACGTTTCTTCCTCATTGATATTTTGGGGCGGAATATCTCTATCATTTTTAACATGCTCAGACACCATTTCCGAATAATATTTAAGTTTTCAGCAGCCTGTTTGTTTAATGTGGTATTTGCATCTTCCTTAAAGGTCACATCTAAATGCCAATGCATACTTTCTACGCTCCAATGCCCCCTTACAGCACGACTAAATAAAGCAATGTCCTCTTTCAGACTGCTTATATAATATCGGTATTCCTTCTTCTCTTTTCCATCCTTTTGAATGCTCTTTAAACCCT
>CALISX010000083.1 GCA_938041725.1 uncultured Lachnoanaerobaculum sp. | reverse complement strand
GTATGTATTCGGGACAGCCCACCGCCGGTGAGGGAGCGGAGATGGATGCCATTGCAGCAGTTGTGGTGGGCGGCACCTCCATGTCCGGCGGTTCTGGAAAGCTGGGGGGAACCTTGATCGGTGCTTTGATCATTGGTATCCTGAGCAATGGACTGAATCTTATGAATGTAAATTCCTTCTGGCAGACCGTGGTAAAGGGCGTGGTGATTTTGCTGGCAGTATTTATTGACTATATTCGAAATATGAAAAAGAATGAATCCTAAAGATAAAAGAAATTGTTTGGCCCTTTGGGGCCTGACCCTTATGGGCCTGTTTTTTACATTCCTGCTGGTGCTTTTTCTCCACAGGAATGTGAAAAAAAGGGCCCCCCTTTTATTTGGCTCCACCTATATGAATATGAACAATCCCTATTTTCAGGTGTTGAACGAAAGCATCCGGGATGTGATTGAGGCAAACGGGGATAGTTTAATCACCAGAGATCCGGCTCAGGACCAGCTGCGGCAAAACCGCCAGATTGAGGATATGATCCAGGAGGGGATTTCGGTGCTGTTTGCCAATCCGGCGGACCGCTCCCAATTCGGTCCTGCTTTGGAGGCCTGCCAAAGGGCGGGGGTGGCGGTTTTTTTGGTGGACACCGGAGCGGATCAGGAGGAGGGGGTGATATCCTGCATTCAGTCGGACAATTATGAGGCTGGGGTGCTGGTGGCAAAGGATCTTATGAAGAAAAAGCCCGGGGGAGCCAGGATTTTGCTGCTGGGAAACCAGGCCACGGCTTCCATGGTGGACAGAAGAAATGGATTTGTACAAACCCTGTCGGCAGAAAAGCAGTATGTGATTGCAGCGGAAATTGAGGGCATTAATGAAATAGAAACCGCCAACCAGGCCATGGATCTTTTTATGCAGAACTGGCAGGATATAGATGTGGTGTTTGGAGAAAATGATCCAAGCGCTTTGGGAGCCCTGGCCGCCATTATGAAAAACCGGGGTTCCGCCTCCGGCATTTTAATTTACGGCGTGGACGGCTCCCCAGACGGAAAACGAATGATTAAAAAGGGGCAGATGACGGGAACGGTGGCCCAGCATCCCATGGAAATGGGAAAACAGGCGGCAGCCATGGCCTATGCCTACTTAAAGGGAAAAGCGGTGGATCGAGAGGTATGGATTCCCGTGGAATTGATTAATGGGGGAAATATGAATCAGGTCAATCTGGAGCAGTGGCAGTAATGGGGCGTTTTTTAAAAATCAACAGTCTGTTAAAGCTGATGTTTGCCATTTGCATGGGGACACAGCTGTATATTGCATCCCTTGTGTGGATGGCCACCAGAGCAGTGGTGGAGGGGCTGGGAGCCAGAAACTTTTTAAACACCTGCAACAGTCTTCCGCCGGATACCTGGAGAACCCTGATTACCCTTTCCATCTGTATTTTTTTGTTTTCCATCACCTTTGGTCTTAGGATGTATGTGAAAATTCCTCTTTGGAACAGCATCTGTTTGGGGGCGGATTTTTTTCTGGCTCTTTTTTGTGTGCTGCTTTTAAATTACAGCTACAATGGGGTGATGCTTTGGAGCATTGTGAATGCTTTGATTTATTTGAAGCAAAACAAAATGGCGGGGTTTATTATGGGAGGCGGGATTTTAGCCTATCTTCTTACCACTCCGGATGTGGCAGGCTTTACCCGCTGCCGTTTTAATTTTTCCAGCTATGCAGCAGTGTTTCCAGACCTTCAGGGGATTTTGCTTTCCCTTTACAGCCTTTTGACCATTCTAACCATTGCGGTTTTTATTTGCTGCTGTGTAATCATTATTGTGGCCAAGGAGGAAACCATTGAGCAAAACCAGGAATTAAACCAAAGGCTGACCAAGGCCAATGAGGATCTGAAAAGGGCCAATAAGGCCCTGGAGGGTTTTGTGGAGGAGAAGGCAAGACTGGCAGAGATCAAGGAAAGAAACCGCATTGCCCGGGAGATCCACGATACCCTGGGACATACTTTGACAGGGATTGCCGCCGGGCTGGATGCCTGTATGGCCCTGGCAGGGGACTCTTCTCAAATTTTAAAAAATCAGCTGAAAATCTTGTCAGAAGTCAGCAGAAAAGGTATAAAGGATATTAGATTATCCGTGCGTTCCCTGAGACCGGATGCCCCTCAGCGGCTGGATTTAAAAAATGCACTGGAGGAATTGGTGGAAAATACCAAGGTGGTTACAGGGGTTGGAGTGGATTTCCAATGCAACGTACAGAGCATGAAATATGACGAAGATGAGGAAAATGCCATCTACCGCATTGTGCAGGAGAGTATTACCAATGCCATACGCCATGGAGGGGCAGACAAAATTCAAATCTCCATTCAAGCCCGGGGTTTTGCTATTTATCTGCGGATTAAGGATAATGGACGGGGCTGTGAAAACATTGAGGCAGGCTTTGGGCTGCGCCACATCAGGGAAAGAATTGCCATGCTTCGGGGGCAGGTAAGCTTTGACGGGAGGGATGGATTTTTGGTAGAGGCTTTGATTCCCATACGCTGGGGAGAGGAATATGATTAAAATACTGATCGCAGATGACCAGGAGCTGATACGGGAGAGTCTGCGGATTGTACTGGGCCAGGAGAAGGACTTTTTGGTGACGGATGCTGTGGGAGATGGGCTGGAGGCCATTCGAAGCATTCGGAAAAACAAGCCGGATCTGGTTTTAATGGACATTCGCATGCCCAAAATGGACGGGGTTGCCTGTACCAAAATCATCAAAGAGGGATACCCGGAAATCAAGATTTTGATTCTTACCACCTTTGATGATGATGCCTATGTATACAATGCTCTGCGCTTTGGGGCCAGCGGTTATCTGTTAAAGGGCATTAGTATGGAGGGACTCAGTCAGGCCATCCGGACGGTGCATCAGGGGCAGGCCATGATCAACCCGGACATTGCTTCCAAGGTATTGAAGTTTTTTTCTGAAATGGCAGGAGATACGGCAAGCATTCCGGTGGAGCAGGGGAATGTGGAAAGTCTTACAAAGAATGAATGGAAAATTATCAAGGAGGTTTCCAAGGGGAAGAGCAATAAGGAGATTGCGGATCATCTGGGATTTTCCGACGGCACTGTGCGCAACTATATTTCCACTATTTTAGATAAGCTGGAGCTGCGGGACAGAACCCAGCTGGCCATTTGGGATCTGACATCCAAACGGGGAGGGGAGGATTGAAAAAATTCAGAATTTTCTTGGCAGCAGGCCTTTGTCTGCTTTTTTCCCTTGTTTTTTTCCATGGAAAACAGGAGACGGTGCTGGAGTTTGCCATGTTCAGCGGAAGCAACTGGGATGTGGAGGTAAAGGACAGCTATCTGGTGGTGGAGGAGGCGATTGCCAAATTTGAAAGGGAACATCCCGGAGTACGGGTGAAGTATGTCAGCGGGATTCCAAAGGAGGACTACAGCGAGTGGCTGGCGGGACGGGCCATGCTGGACAGAATGCCTGATGTGATGATGGTTTTGGATCGGGATTTTGAAAAGCTTGTGCAGCTGGGGCTTTTGGAAAATCTGGAGCCCTATGTGGGAAGGGATTCGGATTTTTTTCTGGAAGCCTATTATCCTGCCCTTTTAAAGGGGGGATGCTTTGGTTCCGGGCGCTATGCCCTGCCCTATGAAGCCATGCCCTATTTGATGTTTGTGAACAAATCCCTGCTGGATGAAAATCATATGGGGATGCCGGACAGGGACTATACCTTTGGGGATTTGTATTATATTTGCCGCAGCATTACCAGGGATAAAGACGGAGACGGGGATCCGGATCATTATGGAATTTATCAATACAGCTGGCAGGATGCGGCTCTTTCAGACGGGGTGAAGCTTTTTTCTGATGATGGAAAAAACGCCTATTTTAATCAGGACAATCTGGCGGAGGCCATTTCCTTTGTGAAATCCTTAAATGAGCTGCACAAAAACCAAACCATCACCAGGGAAATGTTTGACCAGGGACAGGTGGCCTTTATGCCCCTGAGTCTGGCAGAGTACAGAACCTATCGCTCCTATCCTTATAAAATCAAAAAATACACGGATTTTTCCTGGGACTGCATTTCCATGCCTGCAGGACCCCATGGGGCCAGTGTGTCCATGGTGGACAGTTTAAATATTGCCATGGGCTCGGGCAGCCGCCACAAAAAACTGGCCTGGGAGTTTCTAAAAACCCTTACCTATGACAGGGAAATTCAAAGCCTTTTGTACCACAGTATGCCTGTGGCCTCTGTGCGCATTGATGTGATGGAGGCCCCGGAAAATGCCCAGGTGCTTTCCAGAGAGCAGCAGGAGAGCATTATAAGCTCTGATTTTATCAGTCAGGTGATCCGCCAGGGAAGCCCCAAACCAAAATTCACAGCCTATCCCGGGGCCATTTTACTGGCAGACAGCGAAATCGCCAAATTATATACCGAGGAGACGGATATGACCAATGGGCTTCGCATGATCCAAAGAAAAATACAGGACTATTTAAATCAATAAGGAGGAACTATGAAACGTTCTAAAATTAATGCTATTATTCGGGAAATGGAGGCCTTGATCAAGGAAAACGGCTTTCATCTTCCCCCTTTTTGCCACTGGAGTCCCAGGGACTGGGAAACAAAGGGCCATGAATACGATGAGATTCGGGACAATATGCTGGGCTGGGATATTACGGATTTTGGTCTGGGGGATTTTGACCGGGTGGGTTTTGGACTGATTACCCTTAGAAATGGAAATCAGCATAATCCAAAATATAAAAAAGTATATGCGGAGAAGCTTTTGTTTTTACGGGATGATATGATGGCCCCCATGCATTTCCACTGGTTTAAGTCGGAAGACATTATCAACCGGGGCGGGGGCACGCTGCTGATTAAGGTATACAATGACGACGGACAGGGGGGGCTGGCTGACAGCGATGTTTGTGTCAACTCCGATGGCCGCTCCTATTATGTAAAAGCAGGCTCCATGGTGGAATTAAAGCCCGGGGAGAGCATTACCATCTGGCCCCATCAGTACCACGAATTCCATGTGGTGAAGGGCAGCGGCAGTGTACTCATCGGGGAGGTTTCCCAATGCAATGATGACAACAGGGACAACCGCTTCTATGAAGACATTGGCCGTTTCCCCCAAATAGAAGAAGACGAGCCTGCATACCGGCTGCTTTGCAATGAATATCCCCCGGCCAGGGATTAGAAATGCAGGGTATCCGCAGGAGAAAAATGGCTCTGGAGAGGGATGTTTTATGTCCCTTTCCAGAGCCGTTTAGAGATTACAGGAAGAAATATTTCAGGATAAATAAAAGGGTCAGCACATACATTAAGGGGCTGATTCTTTTTGCTTTGCCGGTACACAGATTAATCAGGGTATAGGAAATCACACCCATGGATATGCCCTCGGAAATACTGTAGAAAAAGGGCATGGCGGCAATACAGATATAGCAGGGAATGGCCTCTGCCAAATCCTTAAAGTCAATGTGGATCACATTGGAGAACATATAAAAGCCCACCACCACCAAAGCCGGTGCTGTGGCAAAGGAGGGAATGGCCAGGAAAATGGGAGAGAGCACCAGGGAGACTAAAAACAACAAAGCAGTGGTGAGGGAAGTGAGGCCTGTTCTTCCTCCCTCTGCCACGCCAGAGGCGCTTTCCACAAAGGTGGTGACGGTGGTGGTGCCAAAAACGGCTCCTGCAGTGGTGGCCAGGGCATCGGCCAGCAGGGCGCCCCGGATTTTGGGAAGCTGTCCCCTTTCGTCTAACATGCCTGCCTTGGTGGAAACCCCAATCAAAGTGCCGATGGTGTCAAACATATCCACAAATAAAAAGGCAAACATTACAATGGCAAAATTCAAGGTGAAAACATTTTTAAAATCCAGCTTAAAGAAAACCGGTGAGATATCAGGGATGGACAGGCCTCTGGAAAAATTCGGCAGCACACTGTAAAATCCCAGCTCTGGATTGGGAATATACACACCGGATGCCTCGCAGACCATTCCCAGAATCCAGGTGGCTAAAATACCCAAAAGGATGTTCCCCTTTATATTTCGGATCACTAAAATGGAGGTAATGGCAATGCCGATAATGGCTAAAAGCACGGTGATGCCCACATCATGCATGGAGCCCTGGACATGGTTCAGGTCATTGAATTTTTGAATGGAAAAAAGCTGCACCAAGGTGCTGCCGCCAATGACGATTTTGGCATTTTGCAGGCCGATAAAGGCGATAAACAGTCCGATACCCACGCTGACAGCGGATTTCAGGTGGAAGGGTATGGCATTAAATATGGCTTCCCGGATCTTTGTAACGGATAAAACAATAAAAATAAGGCCCTCAATGAATACGGCAGTAAGAGCGGTTTCCCAGGGATAACCCATAATCTTTACCACAGTAAAGGTGAAATAGGCATTCAGTCCCATTCCCGGGGCCAGGGCAAAGGGATAATTGGCCAAAAGAGCCATGAGTAAGGTTCCCAGAAAGGAGGCCAGGGCCGTGGCAGTAAATACGGCAGCCTTGTCCATTTCAGCCTGGGACAAAATATCCGGATTGACAGCCAGGATATAAGCCATGGTCATAAAGGTGGTCACACCGGCAATAACCTCTGTCTTTACGTCAGTGCGATGTTTTTTTAGTTTAAACAGTTTTTCTAATAAATCCATTTCCAACTCCTTTACTGTTTGATGCCCTGGAGCATCTGTTTATCAGGTTAATCCCAATCAATTATTAAGAATATCATAAAAAAAAAGTTCCTACAAGAAAACCCCATGCTAAAAGATAATGAAAACCTGTGAGCATGGGGCTGCCCCCATCCAACTTCGAAAGTCTTCAGGAGAGTTTCGGTTCCAAAGGAAATGTGGTATAATCCATGGGTATGTGCAGCGGAGTGTGCTGCGTTGGCTGTTACAGTATGCGGCTCCAGCGCTCCCTGTATTGATGGTTTATCATGTGAGGAAAGAAATGATCATGGAACATACATTTGTAATCTGTGCCTATAAGGAATCCCCCTATTTGGAGCAATGTATACAGTCTTTGTTGAAGCAAAGGGGGAAGGTCCATATTGCCATTGCCACCTCCACCCCCAATGCCCATATCCAGGGGCTGGCAAAAAAATACAGTCTGCCTCTTTTTATACGTTTGGAGGAGAACAGGAAATGCTTTTCTCCCATCAGCCAGGACTGGCAGTTTGCCTATGACTGTGCCAAAACGGATTGGGTGACTTTAGTCCATCAGGATGATGTGTACGCCCCCTCCTATTTCAAGGAGTGGCAGCGGGCCAGGGAGAAGAATCCGGATATGAGTTTGTTTTGCACCGATGCCCTGACACTGAAAAAGGGGCGTCTCTTGCACACCCGTTTGGAATGGGTGAAGCGGATCCTGCGCTTTCCCCTTCGTTTTAAGTGTTTGTCCGGGATACCCCAGGTAAAAATGGCCTGCCTGCTTTTTGGGAATTCCATTGTGGCTCCCAGCTGTACCTATCATAAAGGATATTGGGGAAAAACCCCCTTTTTATCTCCCATGGAATTTGCATTGGACTGGGAGGCTCTTTGCCGTGCCAGTAAGAAAAAGGGCCGCTTTATCTGCTGTGAGCTTCCCCTTATGGCCCATCGGATTCATGAAGGAGCCCAGACTGCAGCCGCCATGGAGGGCAAAAAAAGGCGGATGGAGGAGAAGGAGATGTTTCAAAGACTTTGGCCGAAACAGGCCGCCGGGATCCTTGCTCTTTTTTATAGAACCGCCTATAAAGCATACAGATAAGGAGAGGGAATGTTTCAAAAACGCTTGAGCTTAGAAGAAAAATATCAGTTGGTAAAGGATTTGCTGGCAATGGTGGGTCTGGTGATTTCAGCCTTTGTATTTAATTACGGCATGAAGATCCAGGGCCTTTTTATGGATGATTTGTATATGTGGTCCACCAGGGCGGGACTTTCCTTTCGCCAGTATGTTTTTCCGCCCTATGACAAGGATCTGGATGTGACCAAGTTCCGGCCGGTATACTGGCTGGCCGCCTGGATTGAGCAGGGATTCTTAGGACGCCATGTGAATCTTATCATCCCCTTTAATATTTGTGTGGCGGCAGCCATTGCCTGGGGAATCTACTTTTTTGCCAAAACCCTGGCTAAAAACCGGGGGATTGCCTTTGGACTGTCCTTTC
>CALISX010000082.1 GCA_938041725.1 uncultured Lachnoanaerobaculum sp. | reverse complement strand
ATCCAATTGCAGATATGCTTACAAGAATAAGAAATGCAAATACTGCAAAGCATGACGTAGTTGACATTCCTTCTTCCAAGATGAAAGTGGCTATTGCAAAGATACTTTTGGACGAAGGATACATCAGCAAGTATGATCTGGTGGAAGAGGGCGGATTTGAACATATCCGTATTGCTTTAAAATATAATGCCAATAAAAGTGAGAGAATTATCAGCGGTTTAAAGAGAATTTCCAAGCCGGGACTGAGAATCTATGCAGGCAAGGATGAACTTCCCAGGGTGCTGGGAGGATTGGGAACGGCCATCATCTCCACCAACAATGGCGTAGTAACAGACAAGGAAGCAAGAAAGCTGGGAGTTGGCGGAGAGGTTTTGGCCTTTATCTGGTAAACCATTTCCTATCATAAGAGTTTTTACTCAGGATACAGTAAGGAGGTTACGGCATGTCACGAATTGGAAGAATGCCTATCGCAATCCCGGCAGGGGTTACTGTTACGATTGCAGAAAATAATCATGTGACGGTGAAGGGGCCTAAGGGCACCCTGGAAAGAACATTGCATGAAGACATGGGAATTAAGCAGGAGGGGCAGGAGATTTTGGTTACCCGTCCCAATGACTTAAAGAAAATGAGATCTCTTCATGGATTAACCAGAACCTTGATTCACAACATGGTTGTGGGTGTAACAGAAGGGTATGAAAAGACCCTGGAAATCAATGGTGTAGGTTATAGAGCAGCAAAGCAGGGGAAGAAGCTGAACCTTTCTCTGGGATATTCCCACCCGGTGGAGATGGAGGATCCGGAGGGGGTTACCACCGTGCTGGAGGGACAGAATATCATAAAGGTGCAGGGCATCGACAAGGAAAAGGTTGGTCAGTTTGCTGCGGAAATCAGAGATAAGAGAAGACCGGAACCCTATAAGGGCAAGGGAATTAAATATGCTACCGAGAAGATCCGCCGCAAAGTCGGAAAGACCGGTAAGAAATAATAGGAGGGTAAGGTAATGGTTAGCAAACGTTCAAAGAGCGAGCTTCGTATCAAGA
>CALISX010000081.1 GCA_938041725.1 uncultured Lachnoanaerobaculum sp. | reverse complement strand
AGAAGATTCGAGCATAAGGGGGTGGTTCGAGGAATCACCATTGTGGACGATTATGCCCATCATCCCAGTGAGATCGGCGCTACCTTGGATATTGCAAAAAGATATCCCCATAAAAGGCTGGTGGTGGTTTTTCAACCCCATACCTATTCCCGCACCAAGGCCTTTTTTGCGGATTTTGCCAAAGTGCTGAAGGAAGCAGAGCTTTGTGTTCTTGCCCCCATCTATGGGGCCAGAGAAACCGAGGACTTTGGAATGAGCAGTGAAGGATTGTGCCGGGAAATCAACAGCCTTGGGGGAAGGGCGATATGCCCGGGGGACTTTGATGAAATTGAGAATTATCTTTTGGAACATTTAGAGGAAGGAGATCTTTGCATCACCATGGGGGCAGGGGATATCTTTAAAGTGGGAGAGGTATTGTCCGGCCGGTAAGGGTAAGAGGAGGCGGATCTGTCTTAAAGGATACAGCCGCTGACGCAGGGGAAAGCCAATGAAATACGATTTTTTACAGGCGGATATTACAGATTTGGTATGTGTATCCGGAGATTTTGTGGATCGGCTGATGGCCAGGGCCAATGGAGAATATTTAAAGGTATATTTTTATATGCTTCGGCACAATTATATGGATCTCAACAGTGAAAAGATAGCAGATGCTCTGGACCTGATGCAAAAGGATGTGGAGAGAGCCATTGCCTACTGGGAAAGAGAGGGTGTGATCAGGCAAACGGGGAGCGTTGCCGGTTCCTTCCTCTCTGCGCCGGAACCGGTACAAAAAGAACTAAAACAGGTGCCAAAGGAGATACCAGAGAAGAAAGCTGCAAAGAGGGAGGGAGCCTTGGTGCCGGAGGAAAAGAGCGCCCCGGCCCCCCCAAAAGAAGAACCCCAGGGAATTCAGACCAATTTGATCGAGCTTCCGGACAAATCTCAGGTGGATCTTCGAAAATTAAAAGACAGCGAGGAGTTTCAGGATCTTACCTATGTGGTGCAGACCTATTTGTCCAAGGTTTTTACTCCTACGGATATGGAAACCCTGGCCTATCTATATGATGTGTTGAAAATGCCCTCCTACCTGATTGAATATTTGGTGGAAATCAGCGTGCAAAGGGGGAAGCGGTCTTTGCGTTATATTGAAACCGTGGCTTTGG
>CALISX010000080.1 GCA_938041725.1 uncultured Lachnoanaerobaculum sp. | reverse complement strand
GCTGCGGATCCGGCAGGCTACTACACTGTTACACAGTAGTACAAAGCTTATATTAAATATACCCCATCGGAAATCCGGTGGGGTATTGTATTAAAAATGGAGCATACGAGATTCGAACTCGTGACCTCCTCCATGCCATGGAGGCGCGCTCCCAACTGCGCTAATGCCCCAAACACAGGCTATTATAAGGGATGGGTGGAGATTTTGCACCTAGAAGATTAGGAGATTTAAAAGGGAATTTTTGTAAGATTTATACACTGTAAGAGGTACACAGGGGGAGGGAGGAGAAACGCTGTATTTGCTTTTAGCAGAATAACAAGAAATACGCAAGAAATCATTTCGCTGCAGCATAGTTGCAGAAGCAGGGAATCTGATGTATATTAGTTATGACACTATGCCTTTTTTGTTCAAGATGGCAGAGAGTT
This sequence comes from uncultured Lachnoanaerobaculum sp., assembly GCA_938041725.1. GTDB lineage: Bacteria > Bacillota > Clostridia > Lachnospirales > Lachnospiraceae > Lachnoanaerobaculum. Next base: position 1,882 of record CALISX010000080.1, on the reverse strand, counting down.
TGCAAGAGGGAATGTTTTTTTCCCTATTGTTCCAAATGATGTATGGATTTTTCTATTCAGAAGGGAGAAACAATGCTGCTGTGGGGAATATTATTTGCAGTTTTTGCCGTGATTGAAGTGTTGATTCCCGCATTGGTATCCGTTTGGCTGGCCATTGCGGCCCTGATTTTGGTACCCATATCCTTCTTTGTACAGGATCCCTTAATAGAGACGGTGATCTTTTCCGCATTATCCCTGGCTTTGCTTCTTTCCTTTCGAAGGGTATTCAAGCGGTTTATGCAGGTCAAGGATACCCTCCGGAAAGAGGAGGTGGAGGTGGTGGATTTAAGCCGTATGGAGGGCGGCCATTTCATCTACGATGTGCGTTACAAGGGAGGACTGTGGACTGGTGTCAGCAGTTTGGAGTTTGCAGTTGGGGAGATGGCTCTGATCCATTCCTTTGAGGGGAATAAAATTCTTTTAGAGAAAAAATAAAGCATGGAGGTTCTATGGAGGTTTTAGCGTTACCTATTATTGTCATTCTCATTGCTTTGATTGTCGTTTTTACATTCAAAGCCGTTCGTATTGTGCCGGAGTCCCGTATTTTTGTGGTGGAGCGGCTGGGAAGATATTCCCAGAGTCTGGAGTCCGGGCTGCATTTTGTGAATCCTTTCTTTGACAAAATCGCCAAGGTGATTTCCTTAAAGGAGCAGGTAGTGGATTTTCCTCCCCAGCCGGTGATTACCAAGGACAATGCCACCATGCAGATTGATACCATTGTGTATTTTCAGATTACAGATCCCAAGCTCTATACCTATGGTGTGGAGCGGCCTTTGGCGGCCATTGAGAACCTGACGGCCACCACCCTGCGTAATATCATTGGTGATATGACGGTGGATCAGACCTTGACCTCCCGGGATACCATCAACACCACCATGCGGGCGGAGCTGGATGATGCCACGGACCCCTGGGGTATTAAGGTAAACCGTGTGGAGTTAAAGAGTATCCTGCCACCCGAGGACATCCGTGTGGCCATGGAGAAGGAGATGAAGGCGGAACGTGAGAAGCGGGCCAACATCCTGGAGGCCCAGGCCAGAAAGGAGAGTGCCATTCTGGTGGCAGAGGGTCAGAAGCAGGCGGCGATTTTAAATGCTGAGGCGGAGAAGGAAACCGCCATTAAGAGGGCAGAGGGTCAGGCCAGGGCGATTTTGGAGGTGCAAAAAGCCCAGGCAGAATCCATTAAGCTTTTGAATGCGGCAGATCCTTCTGCCAAGGTGCTTTCTCTTCGGGGACTGGAAACCTTTCAGAAGGTGGCAGACGGCAAGGCTACCAAGATTATCATTCCCAATGAATTGTCGGGACTGGCTACCTTGGCTGCAGGCTTTGCAGAATTAAATGAAAAATATAAAAAAGATGAGGCAGAGATGAGGCCCAGATAGGGAAGGCCTTGCCTTGCGAAGAGGAAACCGGCACAGGAGCGTATTTCTGGAGCCGGTTTTTTACGTGGGAATCCTGTATTTGACGAATGAAAAAAAACTGCGTATAATGCAATGCATTCACAGCATAGTGCGTATAAGACTGATACAGTGATCAGGAGGAAATATGTTTTTTGTTCAGTGTGAAGCAAGCTTTGATGCTGCCCATTTTTTAAAGGATTATAATGGAAAATGCCGCAATCTCCATGGGCATCGTTGGAAAGTTCTGGCGGAAGCCAAGGGGGAGCAACTGCAGACAGACCGGCAGAACAGGGGAATGGTATTTGATTTTTCGGATTTGAAAAAAGCCTTAAAACAAATGTGTGATGCCCTGGATCATTGCCTGGTGTATGAGAAGGGCTCCCTTAGGGACAGCACCTTGGCTGCATTAAAGGAAGAAAATTTTGCCATGACAGAGGTTCCCTTCC
>CALISX010000079.1 GCA_938041725.1 uncultured Lachnoanaerobaculum sp. | reverse complement strand
AGGCTCTGGAGAGCATTGTATCTGATTATGATGTGCTGGTGGCTCCGGGCTTTCAGTTTTCCGGCATTTCCCAGGTGGCAGGGGACAATCCAGATAAGAAATTTATTTTGGTGGATACCTTCCCTGCTGGAGAAAACGGGGAGGAAAAGCTTGACAATATCTATGCCATGCAGTTTGCAGAGCAGGAGAGCGGATTTTTTGCAGGTGTGGCGGCAGCTCTGGAAACAAAATCCGGCAAGGTGGCAGTGGTGAACGGCATTGCCTATCCTTCCAATGTAAATTACCAGTATGGCTTTGAAAGCGGTGTCAACTATGCCGTGGCAAAGCTTGGGGCCACAGCCCAGGTGGTGGAGCTGCCCTCCTATGCAGGAACCGATGTGACCGGAGCCAATGTGGGGGGCAACTACATTGGAACCTTTGACGATGAAGCCGCCGGAAAAGTAGTGGGAGAGGCTTTGTTAAAGGAGGGAGCAGATATTCTCTTTGTGGCTGCAGGAGGCAGCGGCAACGGTGTGTTCACCGCCGTGAAGGAAAAGGGGGATGCCTTTGTAATCGGCTGTGATGTGGACCAGTATGATGACGGGGTAAATGGAGATAAAAACATCATCCTTACTTCTGTTTTAAAGGTAATGAATATCAATGTGGAGCGGGCCTTAAACGCCATCAAGGACGGCAGCTTCAAGGGAGACAATGTGGTGCTGGGAGCGGATACGGACTCCACCGGCTATGTAAAGGAGGAGGGCCGCCAGCAGCTTGGGGATGAAACCCTTTTAAAACTGGAGGAGGTGTATGGAATGGTTCAGAAGGGTGAAATCGTTCCTGCATCTAATTTCAACGGACATACACCGGAGGATTTTCCGGGATTAAAGTAGGGGTCTGCATTTGTCATAGGCATGTCAGCCCGAAGGCAGATGGCAGGGAAAAAAGGGGCGTTTTCACGCTCCTTTTTTTAAAAAATAGAAACGAACAGGAATGGAACAAGTATGGCTGAGGAATACATTGTGGAAATGAAGCATATTTCCAAGAGCTTTCCAGGGATTCTGGCAAATGATGATATTAGTCTGGGCATTAAAAAGGGAGAAATCTTTGCCATTTTGGGGGAAAACGGGGCGGGAAAATCCACCCTGATGAGTATGCTCTTTGGAATGTATGAGCCCGACGGGGGAGAGATCTGGGTGCGGGGGAAAAAGGTCCGGATTGCTTCCCCCAATGATGCGGTAAAGCTGGACATCGGCATGGTGCACCAGCATTTTAAACTGGTGCAGAATTATACCGTTACAGAAAACATCATATTGGGGATTGAGCCGGTACAAAAGCGGTGGGGACTTTTTCCCCATGTGGATATAAAGGGATGCAATCAAAAGGTGGCCGAGCTGTCGAAAAGCTATGGCCTGGAGGTGGAGCCCCAAAAGCGCATTGAGGATTTAAAGGTATATGCCCAGCAAAGGGTGGAAATTTTAAAAATGCTGTACCGGAATGCGGAAATTTTGATTTTTGATGAGCCTACGGCGGTGCTGACGCCCCAGGAAATTGATTTTTTGCTGGATATTATTCGAAAGCTCAGGGATCATGGAAAGACTATTATTTTGATTACCCATAAGCTGGGGGAAATCAAAAGGATTGCAGACCGCTGCGCCATTTTAAACCGGGGCCGGCTTATTGATATTTTGGATGTGAAAACCACCTCCACCAAAACCATGGCCAATCTTATGGTGGGAAGGGAAATTGATCTGACCCTTCATAAGGCGGCGGCCAAGCCTGGAGAGGTGGTGCTGGAGGTTAAAAACCTTACGGTGGAAAATGCGGACCACTTTCCCCTGGTAAAGGATGTGAGCTTTCAGGTGCGGGCAGGAGAAATCTTTGCCATTGCCGGGGTTTCCGGAAATGGACAGGTGGAACTGGCGG
>CALISX010000078.1 GCA_938041725.1 uncultured Lachnoanaerobaculum sp. | reverse complement strand
TATGTAATGCTTATATTTGCGGCATTTAACAGCATTTTTCTTGCAGGCTTTTTTAAGACAGCTTATAAGATTGGTAAACCTTTTATATTATTCTGCACAGCCGGTTTTATTATAATCACTCTGGGGGAGGTGCTGCATCATATTCCCGGCTTAGAAAGTTTGAATGACCCTTCAGATTTGAACATATCGCAGATTGTCATATTGGCGGTTAGCGTCACTCTATTTATGTTATGCACCTGGGCTTCATATCAAAAAGCTGTAAAGGATTTTGAAAAAATTGATTTGTAAAGCAGAGTACATTCCTTAATCCTTCTTTCTTGATGAAATTTTTGCAATCAATGAAGATTTAAAGTCATGTCTGCTAAGGCTGTCTTGGAGGATCAGACTGCCGGGCCCTTAAGAATGGCCTCTGGCCAGTTCCTCCGGCATCCGATCCTTTTTGTTCCGATACATGCTGGGACTGCAGCCGTATTCGGATTTGAAGGTTCGGTTAAAGGCACTGATAGAGGAAAATCCAGACTGCATGGCAATCTCTGCCATACTCCGGGACGTGCCGGATAAAAGCTCCTCCGCCTTAGACACCCGCTTATGATTCAAATATTCATAAAAGGTCATATTCATGCACTGCTTAAAGATCCGGGTAAAATGAAATTTGGAAAAACCGCTGACCTCTGCCACCTCATCCAAAGTAATGGGGTTGGAAAAATGTTTATTAATATAATTGCAGGCTCCCATTACCACCTCCATATATTCCTTTTTCTTGGCAGGATTGTTCTCCACCACCCTCTCCTGGGGCCTTCTTCCCCAGATTTCACTGCGCCCCAAAAAAATAAAGATTTCAATCAGTCTGGCGTAAATTGCCGCTTGGAAAAAGGTTTTTTCCTGATCATATTCCACTACAATGGCATCCATCTGCCGCTTGATAAAACTGTAGAGCCGCTTGTCATCCTCTTCTGGAGAGAGATAAATCACTGGAGGCAAAAGGGCCAGGAGGGTTTCCACCTCCTTCAGGAAATAGAGAAGATAGTCGCTGAACTGCAGAATGATCCGCTCCCCGGCAGGGGGGGCCTTTAGAGCATGGAGCACACCGGAATTGATCAGCAGAATTTCTCCCTCCCGAAGCACATACTCCCGCCCTCCTGTCTGCACCCCATAGGAATTTTTTATGGGCATAATCATCTCAATAGCAGTATGCCAATGCTCCGGATAATCTTCATAATCCGCATTATGGAACAAACGCACCCCCAGGGAATCCCTGAAATTTATGGTTTCATGGGTTCCCTTTAGAATTTCTATCATATGGCCTCCTGGTATAAGCTTCCGGTTTCACTTCTCCTTCAGCAAAAAATCCGGCGCAGCAAATGCCAAAATGAATATGATTTTGCCCTTTTCTATACATCATCCATTCCCATGCCGGGCCAGCCCGGCACCACACATTGTATAAGTCTGCGCAGCACTTTCACTCTTGACTATAACACTTTTCCCTGCAAAAAGATATGAAAAATCAAAACGGAAATGGGAATACCTGCCAGCAGTACAGGAGCTGCCTTAAAATGTCCACCCGCAATTATTTTGCTGGGTGTGGTATAGCTTTGAGAATAATCCACTATGGGCCAGCAGTTCTTCACTTTTCCCTTCTTCTACCACTTTTCCTTGTTCCAATACTACAATATGGTCTGCATGAAGAATGGTGCGCAGCCTATGGGCTATAACTAAAACCGTTTTTCCAACCACCAGCTGATTAATCGCTTGCTGAACAAATACCTCATTCTCTGGATCCAAAGATGCGGTTGCTTCATCAAGTATTACAATAGGTGCATCCTTAAGCAAGGCCCTGGCAATTGAAATACGCTGCCTTTCACCGCCGGAAAGAGTC
>CALISX010000077.1 GCA_938041725.1 uncultured Lachnoanaerobaculum sp. | reverse complement strand
TGTCACATAGTCCATCAAAGCCTCATCCCAGTCCTTCCCCCCCAGGGAATCGTCTCCCCCGGTGCAGATCACAGAGATTTCGCTGCCCCTCATATGCATGACTGTAATATCAAAGGTGCCCCCTCCCAGGTCATATACCAGCACCGTTTCCTCCTTGCGGCTGCCAGACACCCCATAGCTGATGGCCGCTGCTGTGGGCTCATTGATAATATCCAGCACATGAAGCCCCGCCAGTTCTCCGGCGGTTTTGGTGGCCTGCCGTTCATTCATGCCAAAGTAGGCAGGACAGGTAATCACCACATCCAGAATTTCCTCCCCGGGAGCCAGAACCCCGGTTTGCTGCAGCTCTCCATTGGCATCCTTTACCAGTTTTTTGAGAATATAAGCGGAAATTTCCGGTGCGGAATAGGAAATGCCATTTAATACCACCCGGTCCTTTTCCTTTCCCATCTTTCTTTTAATAAACTGCACTGTTTTTTCCGGCTCCACCTCAATGGAGCGCTTGGCCTCGGCCCCCACCACAATATTGTCCTGGGTTTCCACCAGTACCACAGAAGGGGTGGTATGATCCCCTTCGCTGTTTTTTAACACCACCGGCTTATTGTAATCGTCAATATAGGCGATACAGGAGTAGGTGGTTCCCAAATCAATTCCAAAAACTCTGCCCATGTTTTTCCCCCTTACTTTTGTACCTGATATACTACAACCCGCTCCGGCAGCAAAAGCCTTCCATCCTTTGTATATCCCTCTCCCAGGCTTTTCTTGATCTTTTTATCCAGAGAGGGATCTGCAGTAGGCTCTATCTTTGGCTGGTGTATGGCCGGATTAAAATCCTCCCCCGGCTGTGTGGTAAACGCATCCACATTCTGCTGCTCCAAAAGATCCGTTATATCCTCAAAGGCATACCGGTACTCCCGCCAAAGATCCTTCAAGTTCATGCTTTCTTTCTCTGGAGAATGGAGAATCCGCCCCATGTCCTTTCGCACCTTAATCACTGCTTTCATCAGCTGCATGGCAAAGCGGTCCGCTGCCTCGCTTTTATAAAAGGACAGCTCCTCATGGAGCCTGGTAATCAGCTCGTCCTTTACCTGGATCTGCTGCTTCATCCACTGCTCCATCATTTCACACTGCTCTCTGGTATTCAGGAGGATTTGCTCCATCTCATCGGTTAAAATATCCCTTCTGTCTATTTGATCCGGGGTCTCCCGGCATTCCTTGGTTTCCTTCACTTTGCCTCCTTTACGATCCTGTCCTTTGGCTTTGCACCCCGCCGGCCCCGGCATGGGGGCTTCCCAGGTGGGATCCATCCACACTGTGGGCTATT
>CALISX010000076.1 GCA_938041725.1 uncultured Lachnoanaerobaculum sp. | reverse complement strand
CAGCTGCCGCCAGCAGCCCTTTCCATAGAAGGCATCCAGCTTCTGGCAGCTGATCGTGTGGGAAAACTTTTCGTGAGGGAAATCAGAAAGATCCGCCTGGCGCTGTCCCTTTTTCTTGGGACGTTTTTTCGGAGGAATGACTTCCTCAGGTTTTGGTTCTTCCCCCGCTTCCTCGGAGAGGTATTCGCACTCGTTGAAGAAACTGAGCTGTCCGTCGATCTGGTCCAGCTTCTCCGTATGGCGCCCAAAGCGCTGCGCATTGGCGATCCGGATCTGTTCGAGCAGGTGATCGAGCTTTTCATTCATCTCATCGAGCTTTGTTTCACTGGCGATGAGCATCTGGATCAGCTCCGATTTGGAAACTTTATTTAGTTCTTCAGGTGTGTGCACTGCCATAAGATCCAGTTCCTTTCTGGCTTATATTTTACCAGAAATGGCTTATTTATGCGAATTCCGGGGTGTCTGGCCTTCGTCAGACTGCCTATGGATCTGGTGCTGTATCCTGCCAATAGAAGGAAGATGATATGGAGTTTTCAAAGTGCAGACGGACCCCTTCGGAAGCCTGTGACAGCTGCCTCAGCTGGTTCTGGGGGCCTTCGTTAAGGGAGCACTCCCCGGTTTCATGCCTGTAAAAGGGCCCGAAAATTTCTCTGTTTTGTACAACAGATCAGCATACGTAACGCGGACTGACCTCATGGATCTGCTCCTGCAGAGGATTGAACCCTTCCATCAGAAGCCGGTACTGGTCCCTGGTCAGCTCGGCAGCTTCCTGCGGATTGCGGGGCCATGCAAAGGAGCCGCTTTCGACCCTCTTGTAGAGAAGAAGGAAGCCGGTTCCCTCCCAGAGAAGTCCCTTGATCCTGTCAGCTCTTTTTCCACAGAACAGGAAGAGGACATCCTTTTCAAAAGGATTGAGGTCGTATTTCGTTCCAATGATCTGCGCCAGACCATCAATGCCTTTGCGGAGATCCGTGTAACCGCAGGCGATGATGATCCTTTTGACCCCGGCCGCTTCAGCCAGCATAGTTTGCTGCCCGGATGATTCTGGCGAGGAGCTGGTCCGAGATAGAACTGCTGATCTCTATCTCAGCCTTGCCGATGCGGATAATGGCCTCGGGCACGGACCCGGGCTTCGTAGATTCAGGTTCCTGCGCCGGCGGTTTTATTTCAGCAAAGATTACTTCTGAGGGCTGGTGTTCAGCCGGAAGAGACTGCTGATTTCCGGAACACGACTGCTGCATCTGCTCGAATGCGGCATGGCGGAGTTTGCGCAGCCAGTAGTAATACGATTTGTAAGGTACGTGGTTATCTGCCAGCCACTGGGTTATGGTCATCCCTTCCGGCCGCGCACTGCACTGCTGGATGATCTGGGTCCAATGAGCCTGGCGTACTTCATGTGTGATCCGGTCCATGATTGACACCTCTCTAAAAAATGCAAAAAATCCAAAGAAGTTTCTAAGGATAGTTAGATTTTTTAGAGTGTCTCATAAAATCCGTCACGCGAGAAGGCGCACGGTTTGACGGTTACCTTTCATCCATGACGTCGGAAAGGAAAGAGCCGGGCCTCCGATGGGAGGCCGGCTCTTTCCTTTCCGGCTTTTGGGACTTCTGTCCGCGGCTTTTATTTTGTCTGTACCGCGCCGTTCACCGTCCACTCGCCGTTCGCGTTGACCGTATAGCCGTCCGGCGTCGTGGTGCTCGTGAGCCAGGTGCTGTCACTTGTCATGTAGCGCCACTGTCCTGTCTTGTCCTGCTTCCAGCCTGCCGCAAATGCCGTGGTACTCATCGCAAGGGTCAGCGCCGAAGCGGCTGCGACTGCAAATAATTTTCTCATCATTTCTTACCTCCGTTCCGCCGGAACTGTTCCGGCACTGTCCGCATTATAGCGAAGCTCTCCCCGAAAAGGCAAGGGTGTTTCCGGGATTGTAAGACTTCTTCCCTGTTTCGTAAGAGTTTTGCAAGCTTCAATGCACAGAAATTTCACCGTTTTTACGTCAGCAAAACAGGAGGGCA